>NZ_JBICKW010000009.1:0-269068 GCF_043104645.1 Delftia sp. WSY_12 | reverse complement strand
GCCCTGTCTTGCAGTCCTATTTTGTGTGGGCCGACAGCTCAGGCATGATGGTTGCGGTACAACCGAAGCTGTTGCTTTCACCACTGCCGAGGGAGGCCTTTCACCATGAATCTGAGAACCCTGTCGCTGCTGATCACCGTGGCCCTGATCGCGTTGCTGGCGGCATTCAACTGGAACACGCTGGCCGCGCCATCCGTCGTGTCGCTGGGCGTCACCGATGTCCAGGCGCCGCTGGGCGTGCTGATGCTGGCGCTGACCTGCCTGCTGGGCGTGTTCTTCGTCGCCTATGTGCTGTGGCTGCAGGGCTCGGTTCTGATGGAGGCGCGCCGACACGCCAAGGAAATGCAGGCCCAGCGCGACCTGGCCGACAAGGCCGAGGCCTCGCGCTTCACCGAGCTGCGCACCGTGCTGGAAGACCTGCATGCGCGTGACAAGGAGGTGCTGATGGCGCGGCTGGATGCGCTGGAGGCCCATCTGGTGCAGCGCGCCCAGGAGTCGGACAACAGCACGGCCGCCTATGTGGGGCAGCTGGAGCAGCAGGTACGCCTGCACCAGCAGTCCGGCACGGGCGCTGCGGACTACAGGTAAGGGGGCCGGGCCCGGATTCACCGGCGGACCATGAAAAAACCGCGCGACTTGCGTTGCGCGGTTTTTTTGCGGGCCCTGAGGCGGGGCCCCGAAGGAAAGGCGGAGCCTACTTCAGCGACATCACCCAGGCGGCCAGCTTCTTGGCATCGGCTTCGTTGACCTGGGGGTTGGCGGGCATGGGAACCGGGCCCCAGACGCCGCTGCCGCCCTTCATGATCTTGCCTGCCAGCTTGTCCACGGCGTCCTTCTGGCCGGCGTACTTGGCGGCCACATCCTTGTAGGAGGGGCCCACCAGCTTCTTGTCCACTGCGTGGCATGCCATGCAGTTCTTGGAGGTGGCAAGTGCCTGGTCGGCCATGGCGGGGGCCACGGCGGCGACGGTCAGGGCAAATGCAATCAATGTCTGCTTCATCATGAGTTCCTGGGGTGTTGTCGGGAATAATTATGCGAACCATTGTAGTGGGCGCGCATGCGTGATGCGTTACCTCGTGTGAAGCGCTTTGTGGCGAAGGAGAAGTGATGTATCTGTTGGGAATTGCGGTCCTGCTCACCCTGCTCAAGCTGGCCGATATCGAACCTGTCGCCACCTGGTCGTGGTACGTCATCCTGGGCGCCTATGGCTTGACGGCGGCCTGGTGGGCCTGGGCGGACATGTCGGGCTACACCAAGCGGCGCGCGGCCGACAAGATCGAGCAGCGGCGCCTGAAGCGCATCGAAAAGAACAAGGAAGCCATGGGCACGGGCACGCGTTCGCGCCGCTGATCGGATCTGAATTGCGCAGCAGGCTTCGCCGCAGGCGATGCCTGGGGTCTGCAAAGGGGCGGTCCACGCCGGCCGGGGCATTCCTGCGCCCCAGCGGTGCGGCGGGTGCTGCGCCATAATCTTCGCCCAGACCCTGGCCTTCCCCACAGGACCAGGGACGGACCGAGACGACAGATAACTGGATTGCCCATGCCCGCATACCGTTCCAAGACTTCCACCGGCGGCCGCAACATGGCTGGTGCGCGCGCCCTGTGGCGTGCCACCGGCATGAAGGATGGCGACTTCGACAAGCCCATCATCGCCATCGCCAATTCCTTCACGCAGTTCGTGCCCGGCCACGTCCACCTCAAGGACCTGGGCCAGCTGGTGGCGCGCGAGATCGAGGCCGCAGGCGGCGTGGCCAAGGAATTCAACACCATCGCCGTGGACGACGGCATCGCCATGGGCCACGACGGCATGCTGTATTCGCTGCCCAGCCGCGACATCATCGCGGACTCGGTGGAGTACATGGTCAACGCCCACTGTGCCGACGCGCTGGTGTGCATCTCCAACTGCGACAAGATCACCCCCGGCATGCTGATGGCCGCCATGCGGCTGAACATTCCCGTGATCTTCGTCTCGGGCGGCCCCATGGAAGCGGGCAAGACCAAGCTGGCCAATCCCACCACGCACACGCTGGAGTTCAAGAAGCTGGACCTGGTCGATGCCATGGTGATCGCGGCCGACTCCAACTACACCGACGAGCAGGTCGCCCAGGTCGAGCGCTCGGCCTGCCCCACCTGCGGTTCGTGCTCGGGCATGTTCACCGCCAACTCCATGAACTGCCTGACCGAGGCCCTGGGCCTGTCCCTGCCCGGCAACGGCACGGTGCTGGCCACGCATGCCGACCGCGAGGAACTGTTCAAGCGCGCCGGCCGCCGCATCGTCGAGCTGGCCCGCGAGTACTACGAGCAGGAAGACGCATCCGTGCTGCCGCGCTCGGTGGGCTTCAAGGCCTTCGAGAACGCGATGACGCTGGACATCGCCATGGGCGGCTCCACCAACACCATCCTGCACCTGCTGGCCATTGCCCGTGAAGCCGAGATCGACTTCACCATGGCCGACATCGACCGCCTCTCGCGCCAGGTGCCCCAGCTGTGCAAGGTCGCGCCCAACACGCAGAAGTACCACATCGAGGATGTGCACCGCGCCGGCGGCATCTTCGCCATCCTGGGCGAGCTGGCTCGCGCCGGAAAGCTGCACACCGACGTGCCCACCGTGCACGCCAAGACCCTGGGCGAAGGCCTGGCGCAGTGGGACATCACCACCACCCAGGACGAAGCCGTGCGGCACTTCTACCTGGCAGGACCGGCCGGCATCCCCACCCAGGTGGCCTTCAGCCAGAACACGCGCTGGCCCAGCCTGGACCTGGACCGTGCCGAAGGCTGCATCCGGTCCTACGAGCACGCCTTCTCCAAGGAGGGCGGCCTGGCCGTGCTGACGGGCAACATCGCCCTGGACGGCTGCGTGGTCAAGTCGGCCGGCGTGGACGAAAGCATCCATGTGTTCGAGGGCACGGCCCACGTGACCGAGTCGCAGGACGAGGCCGTGCAGAACATCCTGGACGACAAGGTCAAGGCCGGTGACATCGTCATCGTGCGCTACGAAGGCCCCAAGGGCGGCCCCGGCATGCAGGAAATGCTGTACCCGACCAGCTACATCAAGTCCAAGGGCCTGGGCAAGGCCTGCGCGCTGCTGACGGACGGGCGCTTCTCGGGCGGCACCTCGGGCCTGTCCATCGGCCACTGCTCTCCCGAAGCTGCCGCTGGCGGCGCCATCGGTCTGGTGAAGAACGGCGACCGCATCCGCATCGACATTCCCAACCGCAGCATCAACGTGCTGGTCTCCGACGAGGAACTGGCCCGCCGCCGCGCCGAGCAGGATGCCAAGGGCTGGAAGCCCGCCCAGCCGCGCCCGCGCAAGGTCTCGGCCGCGCTCAAGGCCTATGCCAAGCTGGTGATGTCGGCCGACAAGGGCGCCGTGCGCGACCTGTCGCTGCTGGACGACTGACACCGGGCTGCACCGCCGCCCGGCGGTGCGCACCCGATGAAAATGAAAAGGGATGGAAGGCCTTGCGGCTTTCCATCCCTTTTTCTTTTCTCTTCTCTCAGGCCCTCGAGGGCTCTTGTTTCATCGTGGGGCGACCGGCTTGCCGTTTCATCGTGGCTGCCGGTTCGGGTTTTCATCGTGGAGCAAACAGCCCACTCTCATTTATGGGAAGTGCCTGAAAAATTGGCGCGGCCAAAACAAGGGACAGCGAGCAAAGGCCGCCCCGCCGCGAGGCTGTCGTCCCCCTCCCGCGAAGCGAGAGAGGGGGAAGGCGCGAAGCGCCTCAGGGGGAGCTTCATTCAGGCCGGCTCGCCCATCTTGCTTTGCAGGTAGTTGGGCAGCCCGATCTTCTCGATCAGGCCCAGTTGCTTCTCCAGCCAGTAGGCGTGGTCTTCCTCGGTATCGCGCAGCTGGGCCAGCAGCAGGTCGCGACTGTTGTAGTCGCCGTGGCGCTCGCACAGGGCCATGGCCGAGCGCAGGCTGTCACGCACACGGTATTCGGTGGCCAGGTCCTTGCGCAGCATCTCTTCGACGGTCTCGCCGGGCGTGAACTCGTGCGGGCGCATGTCGGGGCGGCCGCCCAGGAACAGGATGCGGCGCAGGATGGCGTCGGCGTGCTGGGTTTCCTCTTCCATCTCATGGCCGATGCGCTCGAACAGGCGCAGCAGGCCCTGGTCCTCGTACTGGCGCGAGTGGATGAAGTACTGGTCGCGTGCGGAAAGTTCGCCGCGCAGCAGCTCTATGAGGCATTCGATGACTTCTGGCTGGCCTTGCATGTTCTTCTTCTCCTGACTGTGTTGAACACCGCAAGTATCGCGTGAACCCCCGGATCGGCCAAAACGCCTGCCGCAATTCCCCGCAGGCCGCGCATTGCATGCATGCGCGACGCAGAAGCATTCGCATCGCCGCCGGTCTGGGTGGTGACGGGGCCTAGGGTAAACGCTGTATTGCTATGTCGAATAATAGTTATTTATCATAACGATTATGGATCCGAAGCATCGGTGTCCAACCTCCCATTTCCCTTTTGCACAAGGAAGCGCAATGAGCACCGAACGTACCGAAGAACAGACCGTGTCCTGCACCGTCGAAGGCCGCGTGGCCTGGGTGAAATTCAACCGCCCCGAAAAGCGCAATGCCATGAGCCCCCAGCTCAACCGCCAGATGATGCGCGTGCTCGACGACCTGGAGTTCCGTGACGACGTGGGCGTGGTCGTTCTGGCCGGTGAGGGCACGGCCTGGACTGCCGGCATGGACCTGAAGGAATACTTCCGCGAGACCGAGGCCACGGGCCTGGCCGGCACCCGCAAGGCCCAGCGCGAGAGCTATGGCTGGTGGCGCCGCCTGCGCTGGTTCCAGAAGCCGACCATCGCCATGGTCAACGGCTGGTGCTTCGGCGGCGGCTACGGCCCGCTGTTCGCCTGCGACCTGGCCTTTGCCTCGGATGACGCCAAGTTCGGCCTGTCCGAAATCAACTGGGGCATCCTGCCCGGCGGCGGCGCCTCCAAGGTGGCGGTGGAGCTGCTGTCCTTTCGCCGTGCCATGTACCACGCCATGCTCGGCGAGAACATCGACGGCCGCACGGCGGCCGAGTGGGGCCTGGTCAACGAATCCCTGCCGGCCGACCGCCTGCAGGCCCGCGTCACCGAAGTGGCCGAGGCCCTGCTGCAGAAGAACCCCATCGCCCTGAAGGCCACCAAGGACGCCATCCGCCGCGTGCGCGACATGAGCTACGACAACGCCGAGGACTATCTGGTGCGTGCCCAGGAAGCCGCCAACAGCTTCGACAACGAAGGCCGCAAAGAAGGCATGCGCCAGTTCCTGGACGACAAGACCTACAAGCCAGGTCTCGGAACCTACGACTTGAGCAAGCAAGTCACCCCCTGAGGCGCTTCGCGCCTTCCCCCTCTCTAACTCGCTTCGCGAGGGAGGGGGACGACATCCTCAGTGCGGGGCGGCGCGGCCGGCTTAGGCCCTTCCTCGGTGTCCCTCGCTTGGGCAGCGTCCACCACGCGCGGTAGGCCTCCCAGCTTTAATCATTGGAGACAAGAATGACAACGACAGAGATGGCGGCCGCCGTGCGGCCCGACATCGGCAGGCTGCTGAGGCCGCGTTCCATCGCCATCGTCGGCGCCTCGGCCACGCCGGGTGCGCTGGGCGCATCGGTGCTGGGCAATCTGGAGCGCAACGGCTTCGCTGGCGACATCCACCTGATCAATCCCAAGCGCAGCGAGATCGCCGGCCGGGCCTGCCTGGCTTCGGTGGACCAGCTGCCCGAGGGCGTTGACGTGGCCGTGCTGGCCATCCCCCAGCCCTTTGTGCTGGACACGGTGCGCGCGCTGGCGGCGCGGCGCGTGGGCGCGGTGGTGATCTTCTCGGCCGGCTTTGCCGAGGCAGGCGAGCGCGGCATGGCCGAGCAGCGCGAGATCGCACGCATCGCCGCCGAGGCCGGCATGGTGGTGGAGGGCCCCAACTGCCTGGGCTGCATCAACTACCTGCAGCGCGTGCCGCTGACCTTTGTCGAAGTGAATATCGACGCGCAGCAGGTCGATGCCGCGCGGCCCGCCATTGGCGTGGTCTCGCAAAGCGGCGCCATGATGACCGTGCTGTGCACCACGCTGGCCAGCCGCGCGCTGCCGCTGTCGCACGCCATCTCCACGGGCAACGAGGCCGCCAGCCATGCCGAGGACTATGTGGACTTCCTGCTGGAGCAGCCTTCCACGCGCGTGGTCGCCATGATCGTCGAGCAGTTCCGCCAGCCCGGGCGCATTCTGGCCGCCGTGGCCCGTGCGCGCAGCCTGGGCAAGTCGGTGGTGCTGCTGCATCCGGGCAAGAGCAGCGCGGCGCGCGCCTCGGCCGCCACGCACACCGGCGCCATGGCCGGCGACTATGCGCTGATGCGCACCAAGCTGGAACGCTCAGGCGCCGTGTTTGCCGAGACACTGGAGGAGCTGGGCGACATCGCCGAGATCGCCATCCGCTGCCCGGTGCTGCCATCGGCTGGTGCAGCCGGTGCAGCAGCTGCAGCTGGAGTTGCCGTGCTGGGCGAGTCTGGCGCCTTCAAGGCGTTGACGCTGGACTGGGCCGAGGAGCTGGGCCTGGCACTGCCCGCCATCGGCGACGACGACTCGCCCGCGCTGCGGGCTGCGCTGCCCGATTTCGTGGGCGTGAGCAACCCGCTGGACCTCACGGCCCAGGGCCTGGTCGAGCCGGACCTGTATTTCCGCACGCTGGATGCGCTGTTTGGCGATGCGCGCTTTTCCACCATCATCGTCGGCCTGATCCAGGGCGACCCGGTGACCTGCGGCATCAAGATGCCGCCCGTGCTGCGCGCCGTGCGCGAGCTGCGGCCGGCCAAGCCCGTCATCGTGGCGGGCCTGGACGAGGGCGCGGCCGTGCCTGCCGAGTTCATCGCCGAGATGCGTGCGCTGGGCGTGCCGTATTTCCCCAGCACCGAGCGTGCCCTGCGCGCCGTGCAGCGCCTGACCGCCTTCAGCCAGCGCAGTTTCGAGTGCACCGATGCCCAGCCCGTCGCACTGGCTCTGCCCGCAGGCCGCACGGTGGTGCCCGAGTACGAATCCAAGGCCGTGCTGGCCCAGGCCGGCGTGCCGTTTGCGAAGGGCCGCCTGGCCACCTCGGCCGAGCAGGCCGTGGCGATTGCGGCGGAGATCGGCTGGCCCGTGGCGCTCAAGGCGCAGTCGGCCGACCTCAGCCACAAGAGCGATGCAGGCGGCGTGATCCTGAACATTGCCGATGCGCAGGCCATGGGCGAGGCCTGGAGCCGGCTGCATGCGAATGTGGCCGCCTATGACAGCGCCATTGCGCTGGACGGCGTGCTGGTCGAGGCCATGGGCCGGCGTGGCCTGGAGATGATCATCGGCGCGCGCAACGATCCGCAGTGGGGTCCCGTGATCCTGGCGGGCCTGGGCGGCGTGACGGCCGAGATCATGCGCGACGCGCGCCTGCTGGACGCCGACCTGTCCACCAGCGAGGTGCTGCGCGAGCTGGACCGCCTGCAGGGCGCGCCGCTGCTGCACGGCTACCGTGGCGCCCCGGCGCTGGACCGCCAGGCGCTGGCCGAACTCATCGTGCGCCTGGGCCAGGTGCTGCGCGGCACGCCGGCCATCCGCGAGATCGACCTCAACCCGGTCATCGTGCTGCCCGAAGGGCAGGGCGTGGTCGCGCTCGATGCGCTGATGCTGGTCGAGCACAGCGCCGGCTGATGCCCGCGCAAGGGCTGGCGCGGCGCGCCGGCCCTTTTCATGCGCAGCCCTGTCTCGCTTTCCCGCTTTCTTTTTTCCGCTTTCCCTTCCTCCACAGGAGGTCTCCATGAGCCTGCCTTACCCGCCGGGCCGCGTGTCCACGCCCGCGCCGGCCGAGTCGAACGGACTCGGCTATGCCTACTACGTCACCATCATCCTGCTGCTGGCCTACACCCTGTCCTTCGTGGACCGCCAGATCCTGGGCCTGCTGGTGCAGCCCATCAAGAAGGATCTGCAGCTGTCGGACTGGGTCTTCAGCATCGTCCACGGCTTTGCCTTCGCCATCTTCTACACCTTCGTCGGCATCTTCCTGGGGCGCCTGGCCGACCGCTGGAACCGCCGCAATCTCATCGTCATCGGCATGGCGATCTGGGTGGTGGCCACGGCGGCGGGCGGCTATGTCACGGGCTTCGTCTCGCTGTTCGTGGCGCGCATGTTCGTGGGCGTGGGCGAGGCGGCACTGTCGCCGGCGGCCTATTCCATGCTGGCCGACTACTTCCCGCCCGAGCGCCGCGCACGCGCCATGAGCATCTACACCTCGGGCGTGTACATCGGCTCGGCCACGGCCTTCATCGTGGGCGGCCTGGTCATCCAGGCCACCAGCCAGGCCGGCGAGGTGGTGTTCCCGCTGCTGGGCAGCTTCAAGCCCTGGCAGGCGGCCTTCATCTTCGTGGCCCTGCCCGGCATTCCGCTGGTGGCGCTGATGTACACCGTGCGCGAGCCGCTGCGCCGGGGCCTGCAGGCCCGGGCCGCGTCCGCCAAAGTGGCCGCGCCCGCGGGACCGGCGCCCGACCTGTCCCATGTGTTGCGCAACAAGCGCGCCTTCCTGCCGCTGCTGCTGGCGCCGGGCATCACGGCCATGATCACCTTCGGCGTCACGGCCTGGCTGCCGGCCACCTTCATCCGCCAGTGGGGCTGGACGCCCGGCGAGATCGGCCCGGCCTACGGCGTCATCATCCTGACCTTCGGCATTGGCGGCATGCTGCTCAGCGGCTTCCTGGCCGACTACCTCACGGCGCGCGGCAAGCAGGTGGGGTCGATCGTCATCTCGCTGGTGGCCACCGGCGTGCTCGTCATCACCGGCCTGGTGCTGGCCTTTGCGCCCACGCCCACGGTGGCCCTGGTGGCCGTGGCGGCCACCACCTTCTTCCTGGGCATGCCGGTGGCGCTGGCGCCGCCGATCCTGCAGGCGGTCACGCCCAACCAGTTGCGCGGCCAGGTGACTTCCATCTACCTGCTGCTGATCAACCTGATCGGGCTGGGCCTCGGTCCCTTCCTCGTGGCCTTCTTCACGGACTTCGTCTTCCATGACGAAAAGCTCGTGGGCCTGTCGCTGGGCCTGGTGTCCGCACTGGCCGCGCTGCTGTCCGTGCTGTGCCTGGCCAGCGCCATCGGTCCCTACCGCCGCCTGGTCGCGGCCACGGAGGGCCGGGCATGAGCGCGCAGGCATCACATTGCTCGCACTACCAGCCGCCGCTGCAGGACATCCGCTTCGTCCAGCAGCACTGGCTGGGCGCCGAGGGCGACTGGCGCCGCATGCCGGCCCATGAAGCCCTGGACCAGGAGACGGCCGACATGGTGGTCGAGGCGGCCGGGCGCTTTTGCGCCGACGTGCTGGCCCCGCTCAACGGCCCGGCCGACCTGCAAGGCTGCCGCCTGGAGCAGGGCAGGGTGCGCACGCCCGACGGCTTTCCCGCCGCCTATGCAGCCTTCGTGGAGGCAGGCTGGCCCGCACTGGCCTGCGCCCCCGACGCTGGCGGCCAGGGCCTGCCCCAGCTGCTGGACGCCGCGCTGCACGAAATGCTGGCCTCGGCCAACCATGGCTGGACCATGTATCCGGGCATCCTGCACGGCGCCTATGCCTGCCTGCACGCGCATGGCGACGAGCACCTGCGCGCCACCTACCTGCCACACATCGTCAGCGGCCGCTGGCTGGCCACCATGTGCCTGACCGAGCCCCAGGCCGGCTCCGACCTGGGCCTGCTGCGCAGCCAGGCCAGGCCCCGCGGCGATGGCAGCTATAGCCTGGACGGCAGCAAGATCTTCATCTCGGGCGGCGACCAGGACATGAGCGAGAACATCGTCCACCTGGTGCTGGCGCGCCTGCCCGATGCGCCTGAGGGAACGCGCGGCCTGTCGCTGTTCCTGGCGCCGCGCGGCATTCCCCGGGACGACGGCAGCTTTCTGCCCAACGCCATCCACTGCGATGGCATCGAAAAGAAGATGGGCATCAAGGGCAGCGCCACCTGCGCCATGCGCTTCGAGGGCGCGCAGGCCTGGCTGGTGGGCCAGCCCCACCAGGGCCTGGCTGCCATGTTCGTGATGATGAACTCGGCCCGCCTGCACGTGGGCCTGCAGGGCCTGGGCCATGCCGAGATGGCCTGGCAGCTGGCGCGCGCCTATGCGGCCGAGCGACGCCAGATGCGCGCCCAGCCCCGGCCCGCCGATGCGCAGGGCCCCGCCGACCCCATCGCCCTGCAGCCAGCCGTGCAGCGCATGCTGGCCGACCTGCGCGTCTGGACCGAAGGCATGCGCGCCATTGCAGGCTGGGTGGCGCACCAGCTGGACCTGGCCGAACAGGCGCCGGATGCCGAGGAGCGCGCCCAGTCCCATGCGCTGGCCTCGCTGCTCACGCCCGTGGTCAAGTCCTTCTTCACCGAGCGGGGCTTTGCGCTGGCCAGCGAGGCGCTGCAGGTCTTCGGCGGCTACGGCTATGTGCACGAGTACCGTATCGAGCAGACGCTGCGCGATGCCCGCATCGCCATGATCTACGAAGGCACGAACCAGATCCAGGCGCTGGACCTGCTGCAGCGCAAGGTGGCCTCCAGCGGCGGTGCCGCGCTGGCGCCGCTGCTGAAGGTGCTGCGTGAAGAGGCCGATGCCTGCGACGCCGCGGGCATGGAGACCGGCTTTGCAGGCGCGCTGCGCAGCTGGGCCGAGCGCATGCAAGCGCTGACGGGCGAGCTGTGTACCGGCGCTGCCGGCGACAGGCAATTGCTGGCGCGTTGTGCCGAGGACTACTTGCGACTGGTCGGCACGCTGTGCATGGCCTTTGCCTGGGCACGCGCGGCGCGCGTCAGCCTGCCGCTGGCCGATCCGGCGCTGCGCCGCTCCAAGGCGGACAGCGCGGCCTGGTTCCTTGCGCATGGCCTGCTGGATGCGGAGCACTGGCTGCGCCGCACCGAGGCCGCTGCCCGTACGCCGCTGCCAGCCGCCGTGGCTTGAGCGGGCTGCCGGGGCTTTTATGATGGAACGCCGCACCGGCCCTGCAGAACCGCAGGCGCCGGTGCGGCCTTGCTTCGTTGCGCCTTCTTCCTCTTCCGGATCCGTGTCCATGGACAGCTCCTTCGAACCCGCCGTCGACCAGTCGCGCCTGCAGCGCTTTCTGGGCTACCGCCTCACGCGCGCGGAAATCCACATCCACAAGCTGTTTGCGCGGCGCGTGGCCGAACTGGACCTCAAGCCCAGCGAGTTCTCCATCCTGGTACTCATCCACGCCAACCCGGGCATCTACCTGCGCCAGCTGGGCGAGGCGCTGGACATCTCGCCCTCCAACCTGGTGCCTGTGGTCGAGCGCCTGGTGCAGCGCGGCCTCATCGGGCGCCAGCCCGATCCGCGCGACCGCCGGCTGCAGCAACTGCACCTGACGGACGACGGCAGCGCACTGCAGGCGCGGGCCGAAGGCGTGGTGGTGCAGCTGGAAGACGAACTGGAGCAATTGCTCACCGCCACCGAGCAGCGCCATCTGCTGTCTGCCCTGGACAAGCTCACGGCCATCCAGGAAGGCCCGCAAGGCTGAGCGGGCGGGACGCCATCTTTCCAACCCCTGGCCGGCGCCGGCCATGCGGCGCTGCGGCACAATGCCGACCATGCTGATGTACCCGCAGATCGATCCCGTGGCCCTGCAGATCGGGCCCCTCGCCGTGCACTGGTACGGCCTGACCTATCTGGCCGCCTTCGGCCTCTTCCTCTGGCTGGGCACGCGCAGGTTGCGCCACCCGCCCTTCGTGCGCATGCAGGGCGACCGTGCCTGGACGCGCAAGGACGTGGAAGACATTCTTTTCCTGGGCGTGCTCGGCGTGGTCGTCGGCGGGCGGCTCGGCTATTGCCTGTTCTACAAGCCCGGCTACTACCTCAGCCATCCGCTGGAAATCTTCTACGTCTGGCAGGGCGGCATGAGCTTTCATGGCGGGCTGATCGGCGTCATCGGCTCCATGGTCTGGTTCGCGCGCTCGCGCGCACGCTCGTGGCTGGAGGTGGCCGACTTCGTCGCGCCCTGCGTGCCCACGGGCCTGGCGGCGGGCCGTGTCGGCAACTTCATCAATGGCGAACTGTGGGGCCGCTTTGCCAGCCCCGAGCTGCCCTGGGCCATGGTCTTCCCGCAAAGCGGCTCCATGCTGCCGCGCCATCCTTCGCAGGTCTACCAGTTCCTGCTCGAAGGCCTGCTGCTGTTCGTGCTGCTGTGGCTGTATGCACGCAAGGAGCACAAGCCGGGCCAGGTGGCGGCGGTCTTCCTGACCGGCTATGGTGCCTTCCGCTTCATTGCCGAGTACTTCCGCGAGCCTGACGACTTCCTGGGCCTGCTGTCGCTGGGAATGAGCATGGGCCAGTGGCTGTGCGTGCCCATGGTGATCGGCGGCATTGCCATGTGGCTCTGGGCGGCGGGGCGTCCGGCCTATCCGGCCCATGCGGGCAAGCCGGCCTGAATCTGGCTGGACACAATGCGAAGCGGGCCCTGGGCCCGCTTTCTTTTTGGCGTGGCGCGCGCGTGCTGGGGATTGCCCGAAGACAAGAACGCGACATCGGCGTACACGCGCTGGCGTACAGACTCCCATAATGTGAGCAGCAAGGGATTGTCATTGGCCCGTTGGCGGCATGACAGTCCCGTGACCGCTTGATATGGAGGAGTGTCTGAATGGGTCTGGCTACCGACTGGATTGCCCGCAATGTGTCCCGCTTTCGCAGCACCGAGGCCGCTGCGCCTGCAAAAAACGCCGAAGGCGATGCAGCCAAGGCTCCCGCGCCGCGCGGCACGGCCCAGCGCCTGCAGGCCACCCTGCGCCGAGGCCAGGAAGTGCTGTCCCCGCGCGAGTTGCGCAAGCTCATGGAAGACCTGCAGGCTGCCGCCGACGCAGCGCTCAGCGATGTCGAGGGTGGCCGCCACGCGCAGCAGCTGATGGACTGGTATGCCCAGGCCGAGCTGCCGGCGCGCCAGGATTTCTGGGCGCTGATCGTCGAGCAGTTCGGTCCCGACACCGACGCCTTGATGACCGCACGCAAGCGCTATGACACGGCCACCAGCGACGCCGAGCGCGGCCATGCCGAGATGGATCTGCGCCGCGCGCTGATGTCGCCGCGCACGCGGCTGCTGCAGCGGTTTGCACAGCCCCAGGGCGGCATGGGCTTTCTGGTGGACCTGCGTGCCGAACTGCTGGCCCTGCCCAAGGCGGAGCAGCAGCGCTTTTCCGCGCTGGATGCCGAGCTGGAGCATCTGTTTTCCACCTGGTTCGACGTGGCCCTGCTGGAGCTGCGCCGCCTGAGCTGGGACTCGCCGGCCTCGCTGATCGAAAAGCTCATCCAGTACGAGGCCGTGCACGACATCCGCAGCTGGGCCGATCTCAAGAACCGCCTGGACAGCGACCGCCGCTGCTACGGCTTCTTTCACCCCCGCATGCCCACCGTGCCGCTGATCTTCGTGGAGGTGGCGCTGGTGGACAAGATGTCCGACAGCATTGCCCCACTGCTGGACGAGACCGCCGCAGCCTCCGACCTGGGCCGCGCCACCACGGCCATCTTCTACTCCATCAGCAACACCCAGACCGGCCTGCGCGGCGTGAGCTTCGGCGACTCGCTGATCAAGCATGTGGTGGAGACGCTGACGGGCGAATTCCCCCGGTTGCGCCATTTCGCCACGCTGTCGCCCATTCCGGGCCTGCGCGCCTGGATCTCCAAGCACGGCGACGCCATCCTGGAGAAGATGGACGAGCGCCAGCGCAAGGCCTTCGAGCTCAAGGCCGGCGGCATGGGCGCCGAGCACCTGCTGGCGGCGCTGGATGCGCCGCAGGATCTCAAGCCCGACGCGCCTGTGCGCCGCGCCCTGCTGTTCTGCGCTGCCCACTATCTGGGGCGCGAGACGGCCAAGGGCCGGCCGCTGGACCCGGTGGCGCGCTTTCACCTGGGCAACGGCGCGCGCGTGGAGCGGCTCAACTGGGCGGCCGACCTGTCGGCCAAGGGACTCAAGCAGTCGCTGGGCCTGATGGTCAACTATCTCTACGACCTCAAGCGCCTGGACAAGCATCGCGGCCTGCTGGCGCAGGGCCGCATACCGGTGTCCTCGGACATCGAAGCCCTGTGCAAATGAAAAGGGGCGCGGCGTAGGCCGTGCCCCTTTTCTTGCACAGGGATTGCTGCGCCTGACAACGAAGACAGCCTCAAAGAGGCGACAAGGAGACAAGTCATGCAAGCTTCCCACCCCACGGGGCGGCGCGCGGTGTTGCGCGCGGCCGGGGCCTCGATGGCCGCGCTGGCCCTGCCCATGGCAGCCCGCGCCGCGACGGACTGGCCGTCCAAGCCCGTGAACCTTGTCGTGCCGTTTCCGGCCGGCGGGGGCACCGATGCCTTTGCCCGGCCGTTCTCGGCCCAGTTCGCCAAGAGCGCGGGCAAGACCCTGGTGATCGACAACCGTGGCGGCGCAGGCGGCACCCTGGGCGCCAGCTACGCGGCCAAGCTGGCGCCGGACGGCTACAACTTCTTCATGGGCGGCACCCACCATGTGATTGCGCCGTCCATGTACCCCCGCCTGGACTATGACCTGGAGCGCGACTTCGTCGCGCTGGCCCTGCTGGCCAGCGTGCCCCAGGTGCTGGTGGTCAACCCGCGCAACGTGCCGGGCAAGACCGTGCAGGAGCTGCTGGCCGACCTGCGCAAGCGGCCGGGCAAGCTCAACTACGCCTCGGCGGGCGCGGGCACATCGCACCATCTGGCCGGAGAGCTGTTCAAGCTGCAGACCAATACCTTCATCACCCACATTCCCTATCGGGGCGCAGGCCCTGCGCTGCAGGACCTGATCGCCGGCAATGTGGACATGATGTTCGACGGCTTGGGCTCCTCGGCCCAGCACATCAAGAGCGGACGCATCCGTGCGCTGATGGTCTCGGGCGACAAGCGCAACCCCGCCTTCCCCGACGTGCCCTGCGCGGCCGAGTCCGGCCTGCCCGACTACACGGTCACCACCTGGTACGGCCTGTGGGCGCCCAAGGGCACGCCGCAGGCGGTGCAGGCCCAGGTCATCGACCAGGTGCAGCGCATAGGCTCGGCCGAAGAGATCAAGTCCATCTGGGCGCGCAACGGCGCCGACTACGGCGGCATGAACCAGCAGCAGTTCGCGGCCATGGTGCATGGCGAGATCGCGCGCTGGGCCCAGGTGGTCAAGGCCTCGGGCGCCAAGCTGGAGTAGCGGACGAGGGGCCGGTCAGGGCGGGGGCAGGGCGGCGGCATGCGCGTGCATGTCACCACCCTGTCACGGGCCTTGGCTACGGTCCATCCCTTCTGAGATCCATCCTGGGAGGGAATATGAACAAGGCAGACAAGGTCCGCTCGCCCGCATCCGTGCTGCTCGCGCTGGTCCTGGCTTTCGGCACGGCCACGGGCCTGGCAGGCTGCGGCGGCAGCGACGACGGCCCCGAGACCATCGGCTCGCTGCGGCTGATCGGCGACTACAGCATCAAGACCAAGACACTGTTCGACGGCGTGGAGTTCGGCGGCATCTCCGGCCTGGACCGCGCGCCCGATGGCAGCTACTGGGCCATCTCCGATGAGCGCGGCGGCGAGCGCGGCACGCCGCGCTTCTACAACCTGGGCATTCAGTTCGATGACAAGGCCATCCAGGCCGTGACCATCCGCAAGATGGTCACGCTCAAGGGCCGCGACGGCCAGCCCCTGCCCGGCACGCGCCGCACCGTGGACCCCGAAGGCATCCGCGTGGCGCCCAACGGCAACCTCTACGTGTCCAGCGAGGGCAACTTCAGCACCGACCCCGCCAGCCTGTTCCAGCCCTTCGTGCGCGAGATCAGGGTGGACGGCAGCTTCGTGCGCGACTTCGAGACGCCTGCGGCCTTCAACTACGTGGACAACACCACCAGCGGAGGGCGCAACAACAAGCTGTTCGAGGCCCTGGCCGTCACGCCCGACGGCAGCGTGTTCACGGCCAACGAGGATGCGCTGGTGGAAGACGGCCCCCTCACCACGCTGGCGGCGGGCAGCGTGGTCCGCGTCCTCAAGCTCGATCCGGCCACGGGCAAGTCCGGCGCGCAGTACGTCTACCAGCTGCCGAAGATTCCGCTGGACAAGGCCGCCAGCGGCAGCTTTCCGCCGGACAACGGCCTGCCCGAGCTGCTGGCGGTCTCCAACCACGAGTTCATCGCCATCGAGCGCGCCTTTGCCGACGGCGTAGGCAACACCATCCGCCTGACGCGCGCCACCATCGAGCCGGACACCACCGATGTGCGCAGCTTCAAGAGCCTGGTGGGCGCCAGCTACAAGCCCATGAAGCGCGAGCTGCTGCTGGAGATGCCCGTGACCTACCAGGGCGTCAAGCTGGACAACATCGAAGGCATCTCCTGGGGCCCGCGCCTGGCCAACGGCAACCGCACCCTGGTGCTGGTGGCCGACAACAACTTCGCGGACAACCAGGTCACGCAGTTCCTGGCCTTCGAAGTGCGGCCCTGAGCCCTCTTCGGGCTACCTCGGCTTGCGCGGGCGCTCGTACCCCACCTGCGCGGGCGCGCCCAGCACCATGTCGGTGAAGGCGCTGCCGCCTGCGCAGATGTGCTGGCGCATGGCCTCGGCGGCCACCTCCGCCTGGCCCGCGCAGATCGCAGACACCACGGCCACGTGCTCCTGCTGCGAGCGCGCCAGCCGGCCCGGCTTCTCGAACATCCGGCCCCGGTAGGGCGTGATGCGCAGCCGCAGCAGCCGGGTCTGTTCCACGATGAAGTCGTTGCCGCTGGCCTCGTATATCAGTTCGTGCAGCTGCATGTTGGCCTGCACATAGCCTTGGGCATCCTGCGCCTGGGCGCAGGCGGCGGTGTGCGCCAGCGCCGCCTGCAGCCGCTCGCGCAGCTGCGCATGGATGCGCGTGGCGGCCAGCCGGGCCAGCACGCCTTCCAGCTCGGCCAGGCCTTCCATCATGGCCACCAGCTCGCGCGCATCCAGGCGCCGCACATAGATGCCCGAGCGCGGAACGATCTCCACCAGCCCCTTGGCCACCAGCAGCAGCAGCGCCTCGCGCACGGGCGTGCGCGAGGCGCCGAAGCGCTCGCACAGGGCCGGCTCGTCGATGGCATCGCCGGGCTGCATGGCGCCTGAGCGCAGCTCATCTTCCAGCGATTGCCGTATACGCTCCTGCAGGCTGGACGTGGCCGGGGTTTTCTCCAATGGCTGCTTGGCTGGAAGCATTTTCTAATTCAAATATATCTGATTGACTGACTGATACATATGACGCCCAGACTCGACATCCAGGATCACCTGGCCACCATCACGCTGCAGCGCCCCGAAGCGGCCAACAAGCTGGCCCCCGAAGACCTGGGCACGCTGGTCGCGCATGTGGAGCTTATCAACCGCCGCGACGATGTGCGCGTGGTGGTGCTGCGCAGCGAGGGCAAGTACTTTTGCAGTGGCTATGATATATCAGAGATCCAAGGCAGCCAGACCGAGGGCAGCAGCTTCGGCGAGATGGTGGACGCCATCGAGCAATGCCGCGCCGTGACCGTGGCCGCCATCCACGGCGGCGTCTACGGCGGTGCCACCGACATGGCCCTGGCCTGCGACTTTCGCGTGGGCAGCACGGCGGCCGAAATGTTCATGCCGGCCGCGCGCCTGGGCCTGCATTTCTACGCGGGCGGGCTGGAGCGCTATGTCTCGCGCCTGGGCCTGGACACGGCCAAGCGGCTGTTCCTGACCTGCGAGCGCATCCAGGCCCCGGAGATGAAGGCCTGCGGATTCCTCACCCATCTGGCCGAACCCGCCGCCTTCGACGCGGCCGTGGCCCAGCTCACCGGCACGCTGGCCGCCATGGCGCCCATCCCTTTGTTCGGCATGAAAAAGCACCTGAACCTGATTGCGCGCGGCCGCCATGACGTGGCCGAGATCACGCGCGAGGTGCAGCGCAGCATCGCCTCCGAAGACCTGCAGGAAGGCGGCCGGGCCTGGCGCGAGAAACGCAGCCCGGAGTTCAAGGGGCGCTGAACCGCATCCTCCCGCATACACGCAGATTGCCCGTGGTGCTGCCTACCGCCCACAGCCCACGGAACCGGCGCGGCCCAACTCGGGGACACCGAGGAAGGACCGCTCCCGCACCGAGGGTGTCGTCCCCCTTTGGGGGAAGGCGCGCAGCGACTCAGGGGGTATCAATAAAGAGGAGACAAGCCATGTTCAAGCGTTTTGCACTGTCGTTGCTGCTGGCCGGATTGGCCGGTGGCGCGATGGCCCAGTCCTATCCCGCCCGGCCCGTCACGCTGGTCGTGGGATTTCCGCCCGGCGGCGGCGCCGACGCGGTGGCGCGCATCGTGGCCGACAAGGTCGGCAAGATCCTGGGCCAGCCCCTGCTGGTGGACAACCGCCCGGGCGCCGGCACCACGCTGGCGTCAGAGCATGTGGCGCGTGCAGCGCCCGACGGCTACACGCTGCTGCTGGGCAGCGCCAACATCTATGGCTCGGACCAGCTGCTCTACAAGAGCGCTCGCTATGAGGGCGCGCGCAATTTCACGGGCGTCACGCGCTGGAGTTCGGCCCCCATGCTGCTGGCCGTGCGCAAGGATTTTCCAGGCCAGAGCGTGGGAGATCTGGTGGCGCTGGCGCGCAGCCAGCCCGACAAGCTCAGCTATTCCTCCTCGGGCGCAGGCGTGATTACGCACCTGGCCACGCTGTCGTTCGCGGGCGCCAGCGGCGGCCTGCGCATGCTGCATGTGCCGTTCAAGGGCGGGGCGCCATCGATACAGGCCGTGGCCGCTGGCGATGTGGACCTGACCTTCGGCACGCCGCCCTCGGTGCTGCCGCTGGCCCAGGCGGGCAAGCTGCGCATGCTGGCCGTGAGCACGGCCGAACGCTCGCCGCTGTTCCCCGATCTGCCGGGCATGAAGGAGTCCGGCGTGCCGGGCTTTGACTACACGTTCTGGTTCGGCCTGTTCGCCCCGGCGGGTCTGCCCGAGGACGTGGCGAAGAAGCTGTTCGATGCCAGCACCAAGGCGCTGGAAGACCCCGATGTGAAGGCCAGGCTGGCCAAGCAGGGCAATCTGGCCGCGCCCTCGGCATCCCTAGAGGAATTCCGTGCCTGGGCCCTGAAGGAAGGGCAGGAGTCCAAGGCCCTGACCCAGCGTTCCGGCGCCGGGCTGCAGTGAGACACCCACTGAGGCGCCACGTGCCTTACCCCTCTCGCTTCGCGGGGGCGACGACACCCTCGGTGCGGGGGGGCGGCCCTTCCTCGGTGTCCTGGTCTTGGGCCCCGCCGGTCCCATGGGTTGTGGGTGTCGCGTCAAGCAATAGATAACGATATGGAAATCCCTATGAATGAACAAGCCACGGGCCTGCCGCTGCAAGGCCTTACCGTCATCGACCTCACGCGCGTGCTGGCCGGTCCCATGTGCACGCAGATGCTGGCCGACCTGGGCGCGCGCGTGATCAAGGTGGAGCAGCCCGGCACGGGCGACGATGCGCGCGGCATCGGGCCGTTCGTGGACGGGGGCTCGGCCTATTTCCTCTCGGTCAATCGCAACAAGGAGTCGATTGCGCTGGACCTCAAGCAGCCCCAGGACCGCGAGGTCTTCGAGCGCCTGCTGCAAGGCGCCGATGTGCTGGTCGAGAACTTTCGCCCCGGCACCATGGACAAGCTCGGCTATGGCTGGGAGACCCTGCATGCACGCCATCCCCGGCTGGTGATGACCTCGGTCTCTGGCTTTGGCCAGACGGGTCCCTACAGCGGC
This sequence comes from Delftia sp. WSY_12, assembly GCF_043104645.1. Taxonomy (NCBI): domain Bacteria; kingdom Pseudomonadati; phylum Pseudomonadota; class Betaproteobacteria; order Burkholderiales; family Comamonadaceae; genus Delftia; species Delftia sp. WSY_12. Next base: position 249,393 of record NZ_JBICKW010000009.1, on the reverse strand, counting down.
TTTCCCGCCTACGACATGGTGGTGCAGGCCATGAGCGGCATGATGAGCGTGACCGGCCACCCGGACGCCGGGCCCTGCCGCGTGGGCGTGTCCATCGGCGACCTGGGCGCGGGCCTGTACGCGGTCATCGGCACACAGGCGGCCTTGATGCGCCGCTCGCGCACGGGGCAGGGCGAGCGCGTCGATGTCTCCATGCTCGACTGCCAGGTGGCCTTGCTGGAAAACCCTGTGGCCCGCCTGGGCGCGCTGGGCAGCGTGCCGGGGCCTATCGGCACGCGGCATCCCTCCATGGCGCCCTTCGATGTGTTCGCGGCGCAGGACGGCTGGTTCGTCATCGCCGTGGGCAGCGATGCGCTGTTTCGCAAGCTCTGCGGCCTGCTGCAATTGCCCGAACTGGCCGAGGACGCGCGCTTTGCCGGCAATGCCCTGCGCTGCGAGCACCAGGCCGAGCTCAAGGCCGCGCTGCAGGCGCGCCTGCGGGACAGTCCCAGGGCGCATTGGCTGGGGTTGCTCACTGATAATGGCATCCCGGCGGGGGAGTACAACAGCGTGGCCGACATCGTCGAGCACCCCCAGGTGCGCGAGCGCGGCATGCTGGCCCAGGTGCAGACCCCCAGCGGCCAGACGCTGCGCGTGGCGGGCAATCCCTTGCAGGCCTCGCTCGGCCAGCCCCTGGTGCGCAGGCAGCCGCCCGCGCTGGACGCGGACCGCGAGCGCATCCTGCGCGAGCTGTCCGTGGCGCCGCCTTCGCCAATCCATGAACGTGCCTGAGATTTCCCGGTCCCCAGCGGATTCTTCCTTCTTCTTCACAGCCATGACCAACCGCAATCTGTTCGCTGCCTTGCGCGCCGCCTTTCCCCAGGATCTGCAAAAGTGGGCCGTAGAGGCCATAGGCGCTGACGGCGCCAGCCTGTTCTACAGCTGGGCCGACCTGGACCGTGGCAGCGCGCGCATGGCCAACCTGCTGCAGTCACTGCAGCTGCCGCCCGCCAGCCGCATTGCCGTACAGGTGGACAAATCGGTGGAAGCGCTGATGCTCTACCTGGCCACGCTGCGCAGCGGCCATGTCTTTCTGCCGCTGAACACCGCCTACCAGGCCGCCGAGATCGAGTACTTCGTGGGCAATGCCGAGCCCGCCGTCGTGGTCTGCACGCCGGCCAATTTCGGCTGGGTGTCCAAGATCGCCTTCACCTCGGGCGTGGCCCATGTCTACACCCTGGGCGACGACCGCAGCGGCACGCTGCTGGAGCGCGCCGCCCACCATGGCGACGAGCAAGAGGTGGTGGAGCGCGGCGAGGACGATCTGGCCGCCATCCTCTACACCAGCGGCACCACGGGCCGCAGCAAGGGGGCGAGGCTCACGCACGGCAACATGCTGTCCAACGCCGAGACGCTCAAGGACTACTGGGGCTGGCAGGACGGCGACGTGCTCATCCACGCGCTGCCCATCTTCCATGTGCATGGCCTGTTCGTGGCCATCCATGGCGCGCTGCTCAACGGCAGTCCCATGATCTGGCTGGCCAGGTTCGAACCCGGCACGGTGATCTCGCGCATGCGTGACGCCACCGTCTTCATGGGCGTGCCCACGCTCTATGTGCGCATGCTGGCCGATGCGCGGCTCACGCGCGAGGCGGCGGCCCACATGCGGCTGTTCATCTCGGGCTCGGCACCCATGCTGGTGGAGACGCACCGCGACTGGCAGGAGCGCACCGGCCACGTCATCCTGGAGCGCTACGGCATGAGCGAGACCATTATGCTGACCTCCAACCCCTACCGTGCCGATGGCCGCAACGGCGGCCAGTCCGAGCGCCGCGCCGGCACCGTGGGCTTTGCGCTGCCCGGTGTGGGCGTGCGCATCGTGGACGACGCAGGCCAGCCCGTGGCCGTGGGCGAGATCGGCAACATCCAGGTGCGCGGCCCCAATGTGTTCAAGGGCTACTGGCGCATGCCCGAGAAGACGGCCGAGGAGTTCACGGCCGATGGCTGGTTCCGCACGGGCGACGTGGGCAAGCTCGACGAGCGGGGCTATTTCAGCATCGTGGGCCGCAGCAAGGACCTGATCATCTCGGGCGGCTACAACGTCTATCCGGCCGAGATCGAAGGCTTCATCAACGAGCTGCCCGGCGTGGCCGAAAGCGCCCTGGTCGGCGTGCCGCATCCCGACTTCGGCGAGGTGGGCGTGGTGGTGGTGGTGCCGCGTCCCGGCGCTTCGCTCGAGCCCCAGGCGGTGGTCGATGCGCTCAAGGGCCAGCTGGCCAATTTCAAGATTCCCAAGCGCTGCTTCGTGGTGCAGGAGCTGCCGCGCAACACCATGGGCAAGGTGCAGAAGAATCTCCTGCGCGACCAGCACAAGCAGTTGTTCGCCTGAGTGGTCGCCAAGGCGCGGGTCGCGCCCTGGCCTGATTGAAAAAGCAAAAGGCATCGGCGCCGCCGATGCCTTTTTTTGTGCAGCGAAAGCCGAAGCTGCCGCTACCCTTCAGCGCAGTACCAGCACGGGAATGTGGGTGTGCGTGAGCACGTGCTGCGTCTCGCTGCCCAGCAGCAGGCGCTGCAGGCCCTTGCGGCCGTGCGAGGCCATGACGATGAGGTCGCAGTCGCGGCGCTTGGCCACGTCGATCACGCTTTCGGCCACCAGGTCGGACTTGACGATCTCCGTGGTCACGTGGACCTTGAGCGCCTGGCCCTTGGCGTGGATGGCATCCAGCACGGTCTGCGCGTTGGCCGTCCACTGGCCTTCGATGCGTTCGATCTGCTTGAGATCCACGGTTTCGCCGCCTTCGAAGTAGCTGCGCGGATAGTGCTGGACCACCTTGACGACGATCACGCTGGCGCCGCACAAGGCGGCAAGGCCCAGGCCGCTGTCCACGGCCTTGTCGGAAAGCTCGGAACCGTCGGTGGCGATCAGGATGCGGTTGTACATGCGTGCTCCTTTCGTGTGTGCTGATGGGTGGGACGAAGTCAGCATAGACCCAACCATGAGTTAACGGTTGATTAATGTCAATACGCTTATCATGCCCCCCGATTACGCTAAGAACCATGCCCCACACCATTGCAGCCCCATCCAGCGAGGCGGCGGTGGCGGCGCCTGATTCAGGTCTCTCGCCCTCGCAGCAGGCCACGGCCCGACTGCTGGATGATCCGCAGGAGTGGAGTTCGTTCGGACGGCCCGCAGGCCCCGCAACTCCCGCCGACCCTTCCAAAGAACCCACCGATTTCCCTGCCTGGGATTCGCACGTCGTTCTGGAGGGCATGCACTGTGCCGCATGCGCGCTGACCATCGAGGATGCGCTGCGGGCCGTGCCCGGGGTGGAGAAGGCCGAAGTCAGCGCAGCCACGCGCCGCGCGCGAGTCACCTGGCGCCACGAGCAGGTGCTTCCATCCCAGTGGATGGAGGCCGTGCGGCGCGCCGGCTACCAGGCGCTTCCTGCGCGCGATGCCTTTGCGCGCGAGCGCCGCCAGGCCGAAAGCCGCCGTGCGCTGTGGCGCTGGCTGGTGGCCGGCTTTTGCATGATGCAGGTGATGATGTATGCGTGGCCCGCCTACGTGGCCCGCCCCGGCGACCTGTCGCAGGAGATGGAGACGCTGCTGCGCTGGGCCTCCTGGGTCATCTCGCTGCCCGTGGTGCTGTTTTGCTGCGGACCCTTTTTCTCCAGCGCGCTGCGCGACATACGCCAGCGCCGCGTGAGCATGGATCTGCCCGTGGCGCTGGGCATGCTGATCACCTTCGTGATCAGCTCGCTGGGCACCTTCGATCCTTCGGGGCCCTTCGGCGAGGAAGTCTTCTACGACTCGCTGACCATGTTCGTCTTCTTCCTGCTGTCCGGCCGCTGGCTGGAGCTGCGGCTGCGCGACCGCACGGCCGGCGCGCTGGAAGCCGTGATGAATCGCCTGCCCGATGCCGTGCTGCGCGAGAACGCGGCCGGCCATTTCGAGCGCGTGGCCACGCGCCGCCTGCGTGCCGGCGACCTGGTGCGCGTGCTCAGCGGCGAGGCCTTCCCGGCCGACGGCACCATCGTGCGCGGCCGCACCCATGCCGACGAGGCCCTGCTCACGGGCGAGTCCACGCCCGTGCTGCGTGCCGAGGGCGACAGCGTCACGGCCGGCAGCTACAACCTGGACGCCGTGGTCGATGTGCGCGTGGACGGCGTGGGGGCCGACACGCGCTTTGCCCAGATCGTGGGTCTCATGGAAAGCGCCTCGCTGCAAAAGCCGCGCCTGGCCCAGCTGGCCGACAAGGTGGCGCGGCCCTTCCTGGTCGTGGTGCTGCTGGCCGCGCTGGGCGCTGCCATCTGGTGGTGGCCCACCGATCCCGGCAAGGCCATGATGGTGGCCGTGGCCGTGCTCATCGTCACCTGCCCCTGCGCGCTGTCGCTGGCCACGCCCGTGGCCATGCTCACGGCCGCCGGCACGCTGGCGCGCAGCGGCGTGCTGGTGCGCAACCTGCAGGGCCTGGAAGCGCTGGCCGCCGTGGACACCCTGGTGTTCGACAAGACCGGCACGCTCACACGCGACGGCCTGGCGCTGTCCTCGTTCGAGCCTGCGCGCGGCGAGGATGCCGACGAGGTGCTGGCGCTGGCGGCGCTGCTGGCGCGCCAGTCCATGCACCCGGCCTCGCGCGCCATCGCGCAGGCTGGCGCCCATGCCGCGACGCACTGGAAGCTGGACACCATGCAGGAAGTGGCAGGCCTGGGCCTGGACGCCTGGGTGCAGGGCCCGGGCGAACGCCGCCATCTGCGCCTGGGATCGGCCCTGCATGCGGGCGTGGCGGGCGAGCAGCCCGTGCAGGGCGTGTTGCTGGCCGAGCAGACCGAACAGGGCTGGCATACGCTGGCGCGTTTTGTACTCAGCGAGGACGTGCGGCCCGAGGCCGCCGCCGTCGTGCAGGCGCTCGGGAAGCAGGGCATCGCCGTGATGCTGCTGTCCGGCGACCGCGAGGACGCCGCACGCGCCATGGCGGCGCGCGTGGGCATCACCCAGGCCCACGGCGGCTGCAGCCCGCAGGACAAGCTGGAGCGGCTGCAGCAGGCGCAGGCAGCCGGCCACCATGTGGCCATGGTGGGCGACGGCCTCAACGACGGCCCAGTTTTAGCTGGAGCGCATGTCTCTTTTGCTTTTGGTAGAGCAGTGCCGCTGGCACAATCGCGCGCAGATTTCGTTGTTCTGGGCGACAGCCTGGAACTGGTGCTCCAGGCATGTCTGTTGTCGCGCCGCACACTGCAGGTGGTGCGCCAGAACATGGCCTGGGCTGCCGCTTACAACGCGGTGTCGATTCCACTGGCCCTGGCGGGCTTCATGCCTGCCTGGGTGGCCGGCCTGGGAATGGCACTGAGTTCGCTGCTGGTGGTGCTCAACGCCGCGCGCCTTGCGCGCAGCCTTCCACTGGCCTTGACGAATCACACGGGCACGCCTGCTGCGCCCGCAGCGTCCGTCACCATGCCGACGGGCTCCACCGCAACGGTGGGGAGGTTCTGACTATGGACATTCTCTATTTACTGATCCCGCTGTCGGTGGTGCTTGTGCTCGCCATCCTCGCGGCCCTGTGGTGGGCCGTCTATCGCGGGCAATTCGAGAGCGTGGAACAAGAGGGCGAACGCATTCTTCGGGACGATTGACGTGGGTCAACACGCCCGACAGCGAAGAAAGTAACACTTTGATAGCAATCTAAGGGGTGCACGATGGATAGTTCAAATAACAACGCTGTCTACTACGACGATACCGTCGTAAGGCAGTTCTCTATCATGGCCGTCGTCTGGGGAGTGGTGGGCATGGCTGTCGGGGTGTTGATCGCCTCGCAGCTGGCCTGGCCGGAACTCAACTTCGGCATTCCATGGCTGAGCTACGGACGCCTGCGTCCGCTGCACACGAACGCCGTGATCTTTGCCTTTGGCGGATCGGCGCTGTTCGCAACCAGCTACTACGTGGTGCAGCGCACCTGCCAGACGCGGCTGTTCATGCCCAAGCTGGCCAGCCTGACCTTCTGGGGCTGGCAGATCGTCATTCTCGCCGCCGCGATCAGCCTGCCGCTGGGCTACACCCAGGGCAAGGAGTACGCCGAGCTGGAGTGGCCGATCGACCTGCTGATCGCCGTGACCTGGGTCTCGTATGCCATCGTGTTCTTCGGAACCATCGGCATCCGCAAGGTCCGTCACATCTATGTGGCCAACTGGTTCTTCGGCGCCTTCATCATCGCCGTGGCGCTGCTGCACATCGTCAACAGCGCGGCCATTCCGGCCGGCTGGATGAAGAGCTACTCGGCCTACGCCGGCGTGCAGGATGCCATGGTGCAGTGGTGGTACGGCCATAACGCCGTGGGCTTCTTCCTGACCGCAGGCTTCCTGGGCATGATGTATTACTTCATTCCCAAGCAGGCTGGCCGTCCGGTCTACAGCTACCGCCTGTCCATCGTCCACTTCTGGGCGCTGATCTTCACCTACATGTGGGCGGGTCCTCACCACCTGCACTACACCGCGCTGCCCGACTGGACGCAGTCCGTGGGCATGGTGTTCTCGCTGATCCTGCTGGCTCCCAGCTGGGGCGGCATGATCAACGGCGTGATGACGCTGTCGGGCGCATGGCACAAGCTGCGCGACGACCCCATCCTGCGCTTCCTGATCGTGTCGCTGTCGTTCTACGGCATGTCCACGTTCGAAGGTCCGATGATGTCCATCAAGACCGTCAACGCGCTGTCGCACTACACGGACTGGACCGTGGGCCACGTTCACTCGGGCGCCCTGGGCTGGGTGGGCCTGATCACCATGGGCTCGCTGTACTACCTGATCCCGCGCCTGTTCGGCAAGACCAAGATGCACTCGGTGGGCGCCATCGAGCTGCACTTCTGGATGGCCACCATCGGCATCGTGCTGTACATCGCCGCGATGTGGATCGCCGGTGTGATGCAGGGCCTGATGTGGCGCGCCGTCAATCCCGATGGCACGCTGACCTACACCTTCGTCGAAAGCGTCAAGGCCAGCTATCCGTTCTACGTGATCCGCGTGGCCGGTGGCCTGCTGTACCTGGGCGGCATGCTGGTCATGCTGTGGAACACCTGGAAGACCGCGATCTCCGGCCGTTCCGTGAAGGTGGCCGTGCCTGCCGTCGTGGCCCACGCCTGAGCGTCTAGGAGCATTACTCATGTCCGATCACAACCATAGCGCTCCCAAGAGCTTTTCCCACGAGAAGGTGGAAACCAACAATTTCCTGCTGATCGTGCTGACCCTGCTGGTGGTCGCCGTCGGCGGCCTGGTGGAAATCGTTCCGCTGTTCTTCCAGAAGTCGACCACGGAAGCGGTGGCGGGCCTCAAGCCCTACACGCCGCTGCAGCTGATGGGCCGCGACGTCTATCTGCGCGAGGGCTGCTACAACTGCCACTCGCAGATGATCCGCCCCTTCCGCGCCGAGACCATGCGCTACGGCCACTACTCGGTGGCGGGCGAGTTCGTCTACGACCACCCCTTCCAGTGGGGTTCCAAGCGCACGGGTCCCGACCTGCACCGCGTGGGCGGCAAGTACAGCGACGAATGGCACCGCATCCACCTGAACAACCCGCGCGACGTGGTGCCCGAGTCCAACATGCCTGCCTACTCCTGGCTGGAGAAGAACAAGGTGGATGACACCGTGGTCGCCCAGCACATGAGCGCGCTGCGCAAGGTGGGCGTGCCCTACAGCGACGAGGAAATCAGCGGCGCCGCCGAGCAGGTCAAGGGCAAGACGGAAATGGACGCCGTCATCGCCTACCTGCAGGTGCTGGGCCGTTCGGTCAAGTAAAGGAGAGCGACATGGACATCACCACCATGCGCATCGTGGCCACGCTGGCCTCTCTGGCCTGCTTCATCGGTATCTGGTGGTGGGCGTTCGCCCGCCGCAACCAGGCCCGTTTCGAAGAGGCCGCCCAGCTGCCGTTCGAGCAAGACTGAGTCCCTCCACCAGAACGAGAACTTCCCATGAGCGATTTCGTAAACAACTTCTGGTCGATCTATGTCACGGCGATCACGCTGGGCGGCATCATCGGCTGCCTGCTGCTGCTGTATCTCACCGCACGCAAGAAGGTGGTCCCCTCGGCCGACAACACCACGGGCCACGTCTGGGACGAGGACCTGCGCGAGCTGAACAACCCCATGCCCAAGTGGTGGATGTGGCTGTTCATCATCACCTCGGTGTTCGGCTTCGCCTACCTGGCGGCCTATCCGGGCCTGGGCTCGTTCGCGGGCAAGCTGGGCTGGACGCAGCTGGGTGCCTATGAAAACGAGATGGCCAAGGCCCGCGCGGACCTGGAGCCGCTGTACGCCAAGTTCACGAGCATGAGCACCGAAGACATGGCCAAGGACCCCCAGGCCATGGCCATCGGCGAGCGCCTGTTCATGAACAACTGCGCGCAGTGCCACGGCTCGGATGCACGCGGCGGCAAGAGCTTCCCCAACCTGACCGATGGCGACTGGCTGCATGGCGGCACGCCCGACAAGATCAGGGAAACCATCACGGCGGGCCGCATCGGCATCATGCCGCCCATGGCCGCTGCCGTCGGCACGCCCGACGATGTGCGCAACCTCTCGCACTATGTGCTGAGCCTGTCGGGCAGCCCGCACGACTCGCTCAAGGCTTCGCTGGGCAAGTCCAAGTTCACGGCCTGCGCCGCCTGCCATGGCATGGACGGCAAGGGCAACCAGGCCCTGGGCGCGCCCAACCTGACCGATGACATCTGGCTGCACGGCTGGGGCGAGGCCGCCATCACGGCCATGATCAACAACGGCAAGCACAACGAGATGCCTGCCCAGAAGGACAAGCTGACCGAGGCGCAGATCGCGGTGCTTGCCTCCTATGTCTGGGGCATGTCGCACAAAGACGGCGCAGTCCGTCAATAAGGACAGGGGGCGGCGCTGCGGCGCCGCCTTTTTGCCTTTTGAGTTTTCAGATATTCCAAAAAACCAAGGAACCCACCATGAAGCCCGAGAACGGGGATGATGCCGGGAAGCCTCCCCGCAAAGTCATTCCGATCACGCCTGCCGACCCGGACCCGGGCCAGCTGGTGTCGATGTTCGAGTCCGAGAAGAAGGTCTACCCGCGCTCCATCAGCGGTGTCTTCGCACGCTGGCGATGGGCTCTGGTGTTTCTCACCCAACTGGTTTTCTATGGCCTGCCCTGGCTGGAATGGGGGCAGCGCCAGATGGTGCTGTTCGACCTGGGTGCGCGGCGCTTTTACCTGTTCGGGCTGGTGCTGTACCCGCAGGATTTCATCTACCTGGCGGGCCTGCTGATCATCTCGGCGCTGGCGCTGTTCCTGTTCACGGCCGTGGCCGGTCGCCTGTGGTGCGGCTTTTCCTGCCCGCAGACGGTCTACACCGAAATCTTCATGTGGGTGGAGCGCAAGGTCGAGGGCGACCGCAGCGCGCGCATGCGCCTGGACAAGAACGGCTGGACCTTTGAAAAGCTCTGGAAGAAGTCGCTCAAGCAGTTGCTGTGGATTGCCATTGCCCTGTGGACCGGCTTCACCTTCGTGGGCTATTTCGTGCCCATCCGCGAGCTGGGCGGCGAGCTGCTGGCGCTGCAGGGCAGCTGGCAGGTTTTCTGGGTGCTGTTCTACGGCTTCGCCACCTATGGCAACGCCGGCTACATGCGCGAGCAGGTCTGCAAGTACATGTGCCCCTATGCGCGCTTTCAGAGCGCCATGTTCGACCGCGACACCATGATCGTCAGCTACGACACGGGCCGGGGCGAGCCGCGCGCGCCGCGCACCAAGAAGGTGGACTACAAGGCCCAGGGCCTGGGCGACTGCATCGACTGCAAGATGTGCGTGCAGGTCTGCCCCGTGGGCATCGACATCCGCAACGGCCTGCAGTACGAATGCATAGGCTGCGGTCTGTGCATAGACGCCTGCAATTCCATCATGGACAAGATGGAGTATCCGCGCGGCCTCATCCGGCTGACCACGCAGAACGCCATGGCCGGCCTGTGGCGGCGGGCCCAGGTGCTGCGCCGCATCTTCCGTCCGCGCGTGCTGGTCTACTCGGCCGTGCTGATCGGCCTGAGCATGGCCATGATCGTGAGCCTGGCGCTGCGCCAGTCGGTCAAGGTCGACGTGATACGCGACCGGGCATCGCTGTCGCGCATCGTCGCGGGCGGCAAGCTGGAAAATGTCTACCGCCTGCAGATCATGAATGCCACCGAGCAGGCCCAGCGCTACCGCATCAGCGCCCATGGCCTCGACGGGCTGGGGCTGGCGTCCGAGCAGGAGGTCGAGGTCGGCCCGGCCGAGACGCGCGGCATTGCGGCGCGGCTGCAGATTCCCTACGGTTCCGCCGAGCCGGGCTCGCACACAGTATTCTTCGATATCGATGCCGTGCATTCAGGCGCGGGACGCGCGTCCGAAAAGGCCGTCTTCCTGGTGCCCCGGTGATATGTCTGGCCGGTGCCGCCCAGGCTGCGCCGGCTGTTTGAAAGAAAGAGGTTATCCATGTCTTCCAGTCCCGCAGTCTCCGCGCCCGCCACGGCCCCTTCGCATCCGGACGCCGGCAAGCCCTGGTGGAAGTTCGCCCATGTCTGGCTCGTGGTGGCCGGCCCGGCCGCCGTCGTGGTGGCTGGCGTGGTCACGGCCGTCATTGCGATCAATGGCGCCGATCCCGTGATCGATCCTGACTATTACCGCAATGGCATCACCATCAACGAGCGTGCCGATGGCGTGCGTGAAGTGCCCAAGAGCCTGGCGCCCGCGGTCACCGGCCGCAACCACGCGGCCACGCCCGCGCAGGACCATCCCACGGACCGCTGAACGCAGGAAAATGCCGTGCACAAGGCCGCAGTCGCGGCCTTTTTTGCATGGTGGATGGCATCTCCAGCATGCGCGAGGGCCAAGGGTTTCCTACAGGCAGTGCAGGGTGCGCAGGGCTTGGCACGGTGCGAGGGCGGCGCGCACAATGAAAGCCACCCCTCGACAGCTCAAGGAGATCGCTGATGTTGGCCCAACGCTGGATGTGGATTGCCTGGCCGGCCTTTCTGGCCGCCGCCGTGATGGAGATGCTGGTATTCGCCTTCGTGGACCCGCTGGAGCTGCACTGGCTCGGCGACCTGGGCTGGTCGCGGCAGGGAATCTACACGCTGGCCTTCTTCGCCTTCTGGGGTGTGACCATGCTGTCCAGCCTCATGACCACCATGCTGGGACGCTCCACGCACGATCTCAACGACGGCGTGGTCTCCGAGCCGGACCCAAATCTGGCCATGCAGGGCCTGGGGCGCGATTGAACCTGCGTGCACTGCAATGGCAATGAACAAGGCCCGCGATCGCGGGCCTTGTTCATTGCCGGGGGGCGGGGTCTTGCGGCCTCACTGGCACTGCTGGCTGTTGACGATGCGCTTGAGCGCGTCCGTGTCCAGGATGCGCAGATGGCGCTGGCGCACCTCGATGATGTTTTCCTCGGCAAACTTCGAGAAGGTGCGGCTCACCGTCTCCAGCTTCAGGCCCAGGTAGCTGCCGATTTCCTCGCGCGTCATGCGCAGCACCAGTTCCGACTTGGAAAAGCCCCGGGCGTGCAGGCGCTGCACCAGGTTGAGCACGAAGGCGGCCAGGCGCTCCTCGGCACGCATGCTGCCCAGCAGCAGCATCACGCCATGCTCGCGCACGATCTCGCGGCTCATGACCTTGTGCACATGGTTTTGCAGGGCCGTGACCTCGCGCGACAGGTCCTCCAGCTTGTCGAAGGGCATGACGCAGACCTCGGCGTCTTCCAGCGCGACCGCATCGCAGGTGTGGTGGTCGTTGACGATGCCATCCAGGCCGATGATCTCGCCGGCCATCTGAAAGCCCGTGACCTGGTCGCGCCCGTCCTCGGTGGCCACGCAGGTCTTGAAGAAGCCCGTGCGGATGGCGTACAGCGAGGTGAAGGACTCACCGTTGCGAAACAGCAGGCCGCCGCGCTTGACCTTGCGGCGCGTGGCCACGATGTCGTCGATGCGCTGCATCTGCTCGGCATCCAGGCCCATGGGCATGCACAGCTCGCGCAGGTTGCAATTGGAACAGGATGCTTTGATGGTCTGAAGGTTCATGGAGTAAACATCAGCGGCGCAGCAGTGCGCCGGCGGTGACCTCGTGGATGGCGATGAGTTGGATCAAATTGTCGCAGCACTGCCGCGAACAACTCTTGATATGAGTCAAGGACGCGGCCAATGGGCTGCGGCACAGTGGACGACATTAGAGGAAAAAACCCATGACCGCTGTCACCCCAGAGCTGCTGCGTCGCTTCGACGTACCGGGGCCCCGATACACCTCGTTCCCCACGGCCGATCGTTTCGTGGAGGCTTTCGGTGCTGAAGACTATATCCTGGCACTTGAGCACCGCAAATCGAGTACCGCAGCGCGGGCCATGCCTTTGTCGCTGTATGTGCATGTGCCGTTCTGCGAGTCGCTGTGCTACTACTGCGCCTGCAACAAGATCGTGACGCGCCACCACGATCGCGCGGCCGTCTACCTGGACTACCTGGCGCGCGAGATGGCCTTGCACACGGCCCATTGCGGCAAGGGCCAGGCCGTCAGCCAGTTGCACCTGGGCGGCGGCACGCCCACCTTCTTCTCGGACGATGAGCTGCGCACGCTGATGGCCCTGCTGCGCGAGCATTTCAAGCTGGAGCCGGGCGGCGAATACTCCATCGAGGTCGATCCGCGCACCGTCAGCGTCGAACGCCTGGCCGTGCTCAAGGAGCTGGGCTTCAACCGCCTGAGCTTCGGCGTGCAGGACTTCGACGAACAGGTGCAGATCGCCGTGCACCGCGTGCAGCCGGCCGAGCAGGTGTTCGCGCTGGTGGCAGCCGCACGGCAGCTGGGCTTTGCCTCCATCAACGTGGACCTGATCTACGGCCTGCCCAAGCAGACGCCCGAGTCCTTCGAGCGCACGCTGGCCCAGGTCAATGCGCTGCGGCCCGACCGCATCGCGCTCTATGCCTATGCCCACCTGCCCGAGCGCTTCAAGCCGCAGCGGCGCATCGCGGCCGAGGACCTGCCCCAGGGCGCCGACAAGCTGGCCATGCTCTCGCGCTCCATCGCGGCCTTCATGGACGGCGGCTATGTCTACGTGGGCATGGACCACTTCGCCTTGCCCGAGGACGCGCTGGCCGTGGCCAAGCGCCAGGGCCGGCTGCATCGCAACTTCCAGGGCTACAGCACCCAGCCCGACTGCGACCTGATTGCGCTGGGCGTGTCGGCCATCGGCAAGGTGGGGGCCAGCTACAGCCAGAACGCCAAGACGCTGGAGGAGTACTACGACGCCATCGACGCCGGCCACCTGCCCGTGGTGCGCGGCCTGGCACTGTCGCGCGATGATCTGGTGCGGCGCGCCGTCATCATGGCCATCATGTGCCAGGGCGCCGTGCTGTTCGAGCCCATGGAGCAGGCCTGGCTGCTGGGCTTTCGCGAGTATTTCGCCCCCGAGCTGGCGGCGCTTCAGGACCTGCAGGCCAAGGGGCTGGTGCAGATCAGCGACGAGGGATTCCAGGTCACGCCCATGGGCTGGTACTTCGTGCGTGGCGTGGCCATGCTGTTTGACCGATATCTGCAGGCCGACAAGAACCGGGCGCGGTTTTCGAGGATCATCTAGGCCCCATGCTGTTGTCGCTGCTCTGGACCGCTTTGATCATGGGGCTCGTCGGCGGGCCCCATTGCCTTGCCATGTGCGCCGCGCCCTGCGGCGTGGTCACGGGCGGGGCGGGGCAGGGCACGGTACAGGGTGGTGGGCAGGTGGTCGCCGTCCATGGACTGCAAAGCCGGCTGTGGCTGCGCACGGCGCTGTTCCATGGCGGGCGGCTGGCCGGCTATGCCAGCCTGGGCGCTGCCTCGGCGCTGGCCATGGAAAGCCTGTCCTGGCTCACCAGCCAGACCACGGCGCTGCAGCCGTTCTGGACGCTGACCCATGTCGCCGTGATGGCCTGGGGCCTGGCCATGATGGTGCAGGCCCGCCAGCCCGCCTGGCTGGAGTCTGCGGGCCGCGCCGCCTGGCGGCGCGTGCAGCCCTGGGTGTCCGCCCCTGGCGGCACGCTGGCGGCGGGCTATGCCTGGGCGCTCATGCCCTGCGGACTGCTGTATTCGGCCGTGCTGGTCGCCGCGCTCAGCGGTGGCCCCTTGCAGGGCGCATCGGCCATGGCGGCCTTTGGCGTGGGCAGCGGGCTGTGGCTGGTGGCCGGCCCCTGGCTGTGGCGGCTGGGCCGCCAGCGCCTGAACGGCCTGCGTGCCGAATGGGGCACGCGGCTGGCCGGCCTGATGCTGGTGGGCGTGGCCGTGTGGGCGCTGTGGATGGACCTGATCTACAAGCCCAGTCTCTGGTGCCGATGAACAACAGCGGGGGACAGACTTGGTCCTGAGGGTCGCGGATTGCCTGCAAGGCCCTCAGAACTGGAGATAATGCCCGAATCATCGGCTTACATTTGCCGATTCCTTCAGCCTCGGGGCCGTTGCCGCGCGTGAACCATTCCGTCCTCATCGATATCCGAGACCTCCGTCCGGGCATGTTTGTCCAGCTCGATGTTGGATGGCTGAACCATCCCTTTCCGGTCAGCAGCTTCAAGATCACCTCCAGCGCACAGATCCAGACCCTGAAATCCCTGGGCCTGGAGGCGGTGCGCTGCGTTCCGCACAAAAGCGACGCCTGGCCGGCCGAGGTGCGCACTCCTCCGCCGCAGCCGCTGCCCGCTGTGGCGGCCGCTGCAGCCGAGCCCGCCGAGGAACCTGCACCCGCAGCGCCGCTGCTGCTGTCCGTGCCCAACTGGCGCGGCCGGCTGGAGGACTGCAATGCGCGCTTTCAGAAGGTGGAGCGTGGCTATGTGGCCATCGAAACCACCCTTGCCAGCGCGCCCGAGCAGGCGCGCATGCCCACCGAAGCCCTGGTCGACGGCTGCCTGGCCGAACTGGCCGGCCCGCAGGACGTGGCGATTCACCTCCTGTCCGATGGCGTGGGCAGCAACCAGAGCGTGCACGCCGTCAACGTGACCGTGCTCGGCCTGCTGCTGGGCCGGGCCCTGGGCCTGGAGGCTGTGCTGCTGCGCGACCTGGGCCTGGCGGCGCTGCTGCACGATGCCGGCAAGCCGGTGGCCGGCGCCGAAGGCATGCACGGCCTGGCCCTGGAGTCTTCCGTGCCCGACGCGCTGCGCGACCGCTACGAGCGCCATGTGGGTGAATCGGTGGCCATCGCCATGCGCATGGGCCTGTCGGCCCAGGTCACCACCGCCATCGCACAGCACCATGAATGGGCCGACGGCACGGGATTCCCGCTGAGCCTGGTGGCCGAGGACATGGAGCTCACGGGCCAGATCCTGGCCCTGGTCAACACCTATGACCGCCTGTGCAATCCCGGCGATGCGCAGACGCCGCACACGCCGCACGAGGCGCTGTCCATGCTGTTCAGCCGGCTGCGCGACAAGTTCGCCGCGCCCGTGCTCAATGGCTTCATCCGCATGATGGGCGTGTTCCCGCCGGGCTCGGTGGTGGAGCTGACCGATGGGCGCCATGCCATGGTCATGTCCGTCAATGCATCACGGCCGCTCAAGCCTTCGGTGATGGTCCATGACGCCAGCGTGCCGGCCGCCCAGGCGCCCGTGCTGGCGCTGGAGCTGTTTCCCGCGCTGGGCATACGCCGGGGCGTGGCTCCTGCGCAGTTGCCGCGCGACGCGCTGGACTATCTGTCGCCGCGCCGGCGTGTCTGCTATTACTTTGAACGGGCGGTGGAATTGGATCCGCCGAAGGTGGCGTCTTGAACAAGCAAGCGCTCAACCGCGCCTGGCCCCGCCTGCTCGATGCCCTGCAGGAGGCGCTGTGGCTGATCGATGCCCGCAGCCTGAAGGTGCTGCGCGCCAACGCCGCCAGCGAATCCGTCACCGGCTATGAGACCGATGCCGCCGTGGGACTGCCCGTGCAGGTGTTGGCCGCCACGCCGCAGCAGCAGGCGTTCTGGAGCGACCCCTTCAACTGGCAGGCCGGCGCCCAGTTCATTTCCGAGGTGCGCCGTGCCGACGGCCAGCTGGCGCCGGTGGAGATGCGCGTGCGCGCGCTCGACGGCGAGGTGCTCCTGGTCAGCATGCTGGACCGGCGCGAGCAGGCGCTGCACGAGGCCGAATTCGAAAGCCTGCTGGGCGAGTTGCGCGCCACGCTGGAGTCGGCGGCCGACGCCATCCTGGTGTGCGATCCCGATGGCCGCATCCGCGCCTTCAACCACCGATTCGCCACGCTCTGGGGAATTCCCGAGGCGTTGCTGGTGCGCCGCAACGACGCGGCCATCCTCGATCACCTGGCCGGCCAGGTGCGCGATGCCGAGTCCTACGCGCAGCAGTTGAAGCTGCTGTCGGCCCAGCCCCTGTTGGAAGCGTCCGACGTACTGGACCTGCGCGACGGCCGCATCCTGGAGCGCCGCGCCGTGCCCCAACTGCGCCGGGGCCTGCCCATGGGGCGCATTTTCTCCTTCCGCGACATCACGGCCGAGGCCCAGACCCAGGCGGGCCTGGAGCTGGCTGCGCGGGTCTTCGAGTCCAGCCTGGACGGCATCTTCATCGCCGATGGCCACATGGACGTGGCACGCACCAACCCGGCCTGCGAACGCTTGCTGGGCGGCATGCCCGTGCAGGGCCGCACGGTGGAATCGCTGTTCGAAGCCGCCGAAGACCCATCCGACACGCTGGGCGACCTGGCCCGCATACAGTGGCATCAAGGCGGCTTCTGGGAGGGCGACCTGTGGCTGCGCCAGGCCGGCGGTGCGCGCTGCGCCGTGCGCCTGTCCTGGGTGCCGCTGCGCAATGCGCAGGGCGACGTGGTGCAGAGCATCGGCTTCATGCGCGACCTCACCCAGCAGCGCGTGGCACAGCAGCGCATCGAACAGCTGGCCTACAGCGACGCGCTCACCGGCCTGCCCAACCGGCTCAATCTCACGGAGCGCGTGGATGCGGCCATTGAGGCCGCACGCGCAGGCGGCACGGTGTTCAGCATCCTGTTCATCGACCTGGACCGCTTCAAGATCATCAACGACTCGCTGGGCCACCAGTTCGGCGACCGAGTGCTCAAGCTGGTCGCACAGCGCCTGAGCGACTGCATGCGGCCGGTAGACATCCTGTGCCGCCTGGGCGGCGACGAGTTCGTGCTCTACCTGCACGGCTGCAACGCCGAGCTGGCTGCCGCGGTGGCCAGGCGCATCCTGCAGGAGATGGAGCGGCCCTTCCTGCTCGACGGCCTGGGTTTTTCCGTGCAGTGCAGCATCGGCGTGGCCCAGTACCCGGCCGACGGCCTCACGCTGGACGAGCTGATCCGCCAGGCCGACACGGCCATGTACCGCGTCAAGGAGCGGGGCCGGGGCCATTTCAGCTTCTACCAGCCGCAAATGAGCGCGGGCCTGCTGTCGCGCATGAAGCTGGAGCATGCCATGCGCCAGGCGCTGGAGCATGGCCGCATGGCCGTGTACTTCCAGCCCCAGGTGCACATCGACAGCGACCGCATCGTCGCGGCCGAGGCGCTGCTGCGCTGGACCGACCCCGAATTCGGCGTGGTCTCGCCCGGTGTCTTCATTCCGCTGGCCGAGGAGTCGGGCTACATCGTCACGCTGGGCGCCTGGGTCATGGAGCAGGCGGTGCAGGAGGCTGCGCGCTGGCAGAAGCAGGGCATGCCGATCAAGGTGTCGGTCAATGTCTCGGCGCTGGAATTTCGCCAGTCGGGCTTTGTCGAGCGCGTGACCGAGCTGCTGTGCCGCTACGGCCTGGAACCCCATCTGCTGGAGCTGGAGCTGACCGAAAGCATCCTGCTGCAGGATGCACAGGACATGGCGCTGCGCGTATGCCAGATCGCCGATCTGGGCGTGGGCATGGTCATCGACGACTTCGGCACCGGCTACTCCAACCTGGCCTATCTGAAGAAGCTGCCCATCTCCAAGATCAAGATCGACCAGAGCTTCGTGCGCGGCCTGCCCAGCGACGAGGGCGACCAGGCCATCGTCGGCGCCATCATCAGCCTGGGTCTGGCGCTGGGCGTGGAGATCGTGGCCGAGGGCGTGGAAACGCACGAGCAGCTGACGGCCATCCACCGCATGCAGGGCCACTACTTCCAGGGCTTTCTGTGCGCGCCGGGCCTGCCGCGCGAGCAATTCGGCGAATGCCTGCAGGCCCAGCGCGCCGGCATTGGCGCCATCGCCTACCGGCAGAGAATGGCCCAGGTGGCAAGCGCTCAGCTGCCCGCGCTCAAGCCCTTCCAGAGCATGTAGGCGGCCAGGCCGAACAGCAGCGTGGCGAAGATCCGCTTGAGCTGGGCCACGGGCAGCCGGTGCGCGGCCCGCGCGCCCAGCGGTGCGGTCAGCACGCTGCAGCAGGCCAGTGCCAGCAGGGCCGGCAGCCACAGGTAGCCCAGCGAGTATTCGGGGCGCCCCGCGTCACCCGCGCCTGTGAAGATCAGGCCTGCCGCATTCACCACGGCAATCGGAAAGCCCAGCGCCGCGCTGGTGCCCACGGCCATGTGCATGGGCACCGAGCAGCGCATCATGAAGGGCACGCTGATGAAGGCCCCGCCTGCCCCCACCAGCCCCGAGATGAAGCCCAGGCCCGTACCCGCGCCGTACAGCCCCAGCGGCCCCGGCAGGGCGCGCGTGGCCGTGGGCTGGCTGTTGCTGCGCAGCATGCGCAGCGCCATGTAGCCGATGAACACGCCAAAGAACAGCGCCAGGTACTTGCCACGCAGCAGTGCGAAGACTCCCAGGCTGGCCAGCAGACCGCCCGTGATGATGCCCGGCGCCAGGCTGCGCACGATGTCCCAGCGCACGGCGCCGCGACCGTGGTGGGCGCGCAGGCTGGAGATCGAGGTGAACACGATGGTGGCCATGGCCGTGGCGATCGCCATCTTCACGGACAGGTCCGGGCCGACCCCGCGCTTGTCGAGAAAGTAGGTCAGAAACGGCACAAGCACCATGCCGCCGCCCACTCCCAGCAGGCCGGCCAGGAAACCGGAGCACAGGCCCAGCAGGGCCAGTTCGAGAAACAGCAGATCAGGCATGCGGCGGCAGATCGGTAGTGGAGGGGCGGGCAACAAAAAACCCGGCGCACCGTGGAGGTGCGCCGGGTTGGAATCAGGTGTCTGCAAAGACCACCGGGCCGTCATCCTGAACCGGGGTTCAGGGGGGCAAGGGCAGCCAGACGTTGGGTTCATCTGACGCGAGACGATCACGCTCGAATGGCAATGTACCAAGCCCGGGCTCATAGAGCATTGGTCCAAGGAACTATAAAGCCCGGCGGGTTTGCAGACGCCTCCATTCTAAGGCCGTTGATCAGGCCCGCGATCAAGTTCTTTGAACGGCATGGGCTTTTCATTGACATGGGCGATGCAATGAAAACAGCCTCCGAAGAGGCTGTCGTGCGGGGCAAGGAAAGGCAGCGGCGGCCCAGGCTCAGATCAGCCGCGCATCGCCCTCCAGGGCCTGGTCCAGGCGCAGCACCAGTTGCTCGGCAAGGGCCTGCTGGCGCGCACGCTCGGCCAGCTCCTCGGGGCTGGGCTCGGGCGGCTGGGATGGGGCGTTGTGCTGGGAAGCGGCCTCGTCATGCAGGGACTGCATCTCGGCCTGGGCCGTGGCCATGGCGCTTTCCTGGGCTTCGCGGTCCAGCACGTCGAAGGCCATGTTCAGCGCGGACAGCACGGCCACGCGCTCGCGGGAGCGGACCTTGCCGCTGTCGCGGATGCGGGTCATGGCCGTGTCCACACGGCGCACGGCTTCGAGCAGACGCTCTTCCTGGCCATCGGGGCAGGTCAGCACATAGCTTTGCTGCAGGATTTGCACTTCGATCTGCTTCATGGGCGTTCGGGGCGTCGGCGGTTGCGAAGGGGTCAGGCCCCCTGGTTGGAGGGCAGGCGCTCGATCAGGGCATCGACGCGGGCCCGGGCGGCGTTGAGCCGCGAGCGCAGCGAATCACGCTCCTGGGTCAGGGCCGCCACCTGCTCGGCGAGCAGCGCATTGGTGCGTTGCAGTTCCTCGTGGCGAACCAACAGGCGCTCCACGCGCTCTGCAATGTGGTCGAGGGAAGTCTGGGAGGTCATAGACGCTGAGATTGTAGGACGTGCGAACGAAGTGAGCACATTCCGTGGAAGTATCCGAGGAAACCTGGTAACAGGCAGGCGTACACGGCTTGACGTCAGCGCCTTGCTCGGGTATTGGAGAGCGAGCGCCAGACTGTCTCACAAAATCGTAGCGCCATCTGTAGGACTCGTCTGCTTCGGCGGGATGTATTGCGTAAGCATTGGTTGCGGCCGCGGTGCGGGCGCGCACTACAATGCGCCGCGCGGAGCGAACACATGAACATTGACCTTGGCCAGGGCGGGGCACGCTGCCCGGCGCTGCTGATCACTTCCACGGCTTCGGGCCAGGGCAAGACCACGCTGACGGCTGCGCTGGCGCGGCTGCATGCGCGCCAGGGCCGGCGCGTGCGCGTGTTCAAGTGCGGCCCCGACTTCCTGGATCCGCACTGGCATGAACTGGCCAGCGGCGCGCCCGTGCACAGCGTAGACCTGTGGATGACGGGCGAGTCCGACATGCGTGCACGCCTGCACGCAGCCGCCTGCGAGGCCGATCTCATCCTGGTGGAAGGCGTCATGGGGCTGTTCGACGGCACGCCCTGCGCGGCCGATGTGGCCGAGCGGCTGGGCCTGGCGGTACTGGCCGTCATCGACGCCTCGGGCATGGCCGGCACCTTTGGCGCGCTGGCCCATGGCCTGCAGCACTATCGGCCGGGCCTGCGCTGGGCCGGCCTGCTGGCCAACCGCGTGGGCAGCGCCCACCATGCCGATCTGCTGCGTGCCGGCTTGCGCGATCCCTCGCTGTGGCTGGGCGCGCTGGCGCGCGTGCAGGGCAAGGGCGCCGCCTCGCTGCTGCCCGAAAGACACCTGGGCCTGGTCGCCGCACATGAACTGGACGATGCGCTGGTGCGCCTGGACGTGGCCGCCGATGCGCTGCAGGCTACGCCGCTGGGCCAGTTGCCCTGGCAGGTCGGGCCGGGGCAGGGCGCCAGCTGGCAGGACTGGTCCGTGGATTTTGAGCTGCCTGCCGAACGCACCGAGCAGGTGCAGCCCTGGCTGGCGGGCCGCACCGTGGCCGTGGCGCGCGATGCGGCCTTCAGCTTCATCTATGCGGCCAACCTCGACTGCCTGCGTGCCATGGGCGCGCGGCTGGCGTTTTTCTCGCCGCTGGCCGGCGAGCGCCTGCCGGATTGCGATGCGCTGTGGCTGCCCGGCGGCTATCCCGAGCTGCACCTGGATGCTCTGGCCGCCAATGCCGCGCTGCGCGGCGACATCGCCGGCCACGTGGCTGCCGGCCGCCCGGTCTGGGCTGAGTGCGGCGGTATGCTGGCGCTGTGCGAGCGACTGACCGACACCGCGGGCCGGACCACGGACCTCTGGGGCCTGTTGCCCGGCCATGCCTGCATGCAGCCGCGCCTGGCCGGACTGGGCATGCTGCAGCTGCCCACGCCCTGGGGCCTGCTGCGCGGGCACACCTTTCACTACAGCCGGCTGGAGACTTCCATGACCGAGGCCGGGCGCAGCAGCCGTCCGGGACAGGACGCCCATCCCGACCGGGGCGAGGCGCTGTACCGCCACGGCAGCGTGCATGCCAGCTATTTCCATGCCTGGTTTGCCTCGCAGCCGCGTGCCGTGGCCGCGCTGCTGGGCGCCGACATTCATCCGGGGACCGCGTGATGATCGAGCCCATCTCCACCGTTTCGCTTCCCCGCAGCCAGCTCATTGTGGGGGGCCAGAAAAGCGGCAAGTCGCGCCGCGCCGAATTGCTGGCGCGCGCCTGGCTCGATGGCGCACCGGGCCGCGAGGCCGCGCTGATCGCCACCGGCCAGCCCTGGGACGACGAAATGCGCGAGCGCATCGCCCGCCACCGGCGCGACCGCGCCGAGCGCGTGCCCGGCATGGCCACGCTTGAGGAGCCGCTGGACCTGGCCGCCATGCTTGCGCGGCACAGCACGCCGCAGCGCCTGCTGGTGGTGGACTGCCTGACGTTGTGGCTGACCAACTGGATGATGCCGGCCCAGCCTTCCGAGGAACTGGCGCGCGGATGGTCGGGCCAATGCGCGGCCTTTCTTGACGCCTTGCAGGGCGCGCCCGGCCCGGTGATCCTGGTCGGCAACGAGATCGGCCTGGGCGTGATTCCGCTGGGATCGCAGGTGCGCGCCTTCGTCGATGCGCTGGGTGTGCTCAACCAGCGTGCGGCGCA
The DNA here is from genome assembly GCF_043104645.1 of Delftia sp. WSY_12. Taxonomy (NCBI): domain Bacteria; kingdom Pseudomonadati; phylum Pseudomonadota; class Betaproteobacteria; order Burkholderiales; family Comamonadaceae; genus Delftia; species Delftia sp. WSY_12. The sequence goes on along the minus strand of NZ_JBICKW010000009.1, from coordinate 227,188 downwards.
AAGCTGCGAAACCGTCACGCTGATGTGCGCCGGCCTGCCGCTGGCGCTCAAGGGCCCGCAGCCGTGAGGCCATGGCGTCCCGCCCTGTGGGGCCTGGCGTTGGCACTGGCGCTGTCTGCGGCGCAGGCTGCCATCCGGGTCACGGACGGGCGGGGCGTTCCGGTGGAGCTGCCACAGCCGCCGCAGCGCATCGTCAGCCTGCTGCCCTCGCTGACCGAGACCGTGTGCGAACTGGGCGGCTGCCAGCGTCTGGTCGGCGTGGACCGCTATTCGAACTGGCCGGCCCATGTGAAGACCCTGCCCGTGATGGGCGGCGGAATCGATCCCAACATCGAGGCCATCGTCGCGCTCAAGCCCGATCTGGTGCTGGTGTCCATGGCCTCGCGCTCGGTGGCGCGGCTGCAGGCATTGGGCCTCAAGGTCGTGGCGCTGGAGCCGCGCACCCATGCCGATGCGCAGGCCGTGCTGCGCACCGTGGGCCAGTTGCTGGACCTGCCGCCCGAGCAGGGTGCCGACCGGGTCTGGGCCGCCATCGAGGCGCGCATGCAGGAGGTGGAGCGCAGCATGGCCCCCGCGCTGCGCGGGCAGACCGTGTATTTCGAGGTCAACCGTGGCCCCTTTGCCGCAGGCGAGTCCTCGTTCATCGGCGAGACCCTGGCGCGCCTGGGCATGCGCAACATCGTGGGCGCGCAGCTGGGGCCGTTTCCGCGCATCAACCCCGAATTCGTGGTGCGCGCCGACCCGGACTTCATCCTGGGCGGCGACCGCAGCCTGGGCGCTTCGGGCGAGCCCTATCCGGGCTGGGGCCGCATGCGCGCCATGCAGGCCGGGCGCGTCTGCCGCTTTGAACCGGCCGAGCTGGACGTGCTGGTGCGCGCCGGACCACGCATGGCCGAGGGCGCCGCGCTGATGGCGCGCTGCCTGAACGGGGCCGCACGGTGAGGCAGGCCCGCAGGCACCACAGCGGCCTGGCTGCGCCCTGGATGGCGCTGGCTTTGCTGGTCGTGAGTGCCCTGCTCATGCTGCTGGGCGCGGGCGTGGGCAGCACGGGCTGGGAGAGCGTGTGGGCGGCGCGCAGCGATCCGCTGTCTTGGCAGATCGTCACCGAGATCCGGCTGCCGCGCACGGCGGGCGCCTGGCTGGCCGGCGGCCTGCTGGGGCTGGCCGGGGCCATTGCCCAGGGCGTGTTCCGCAATCCGCTGGCCGATCCCTATCTGCTGGGCAGCGCCTCGGGCGCCTCGCTGGGCGTGGCGCTGAGCATGGCGGCGCTGGGCGCCTCGCCCTTCGCGCTGGCGGGCCTGGCGCGCCTGGGTGTCACGGGCGCGGCCTTTGCGGGCGCGGCCCTGGCCGTGCTGCTGACCCTGGTGCTGGCCCAGGGCGTGCACAACACCATGCGCCTGCTGCTGGCCGGTGTGGTGGTGGGGGTGGTGCTGGGCGCGGCCGCATCGCTGGTGCTGCTGATGAACCCGGACATCATGCAGGCCATGCAGGCCTTCATGCTGGGCAGCACCTCCTTCATCGGCTGGGGCGCCTGCGCGCTGATGCTGGCTGTGCTGCTGGCCACCGCCCTGGGCGCCTGGTGCCTGGGCCGCGTGCTCGACGGCCTGTCCCTGGGCGAGGCCACGGCCCACAGCCTGGGCCTGCCGCTGGCGCCGCTGCGCATGGTGCTTATCTTGCTGCTGGCCCTGGCCACGGGCACGGCCGTGGCGCAGACCGGGCTGATCGCCTTCGTCGGCCTGGCCGCGCCGCATCTGGTGCGCTCCATGGTGCGGTCCATGCACCGCTGGCTGCTGGTGCTCAGCGCGGGCATGGGCGCCGTGCTGCTGCTGGCCGCCGACCTGCTGGCGCGCTGGCTCATCGCCCCGCAGGAGCTGCCCGTGGGCGCGCTCACGGCCTTGCTGGGCGGCAGCTACCTGCTGTGGCTCATGCACCGCCGCCACGCCCTGCGCGGCGGGGAGGGCGCATGACGGCACTGGCCCCCGCCCTGCAAGCGCGCGCCCTGAAGGTTCGCCTGGGCGATCGACAGGTCCTGGGCGGCCTGAGCCTGGCCCTGCCCGCCGGCCGCTGGACCGCCATCGTCGGCCCCAATGGCGCAGGCAAATCCACGCTGCTGCGCGCCCTGGCAGGCATGGAATCCGGCGCTGGCGTGCAAGGCGAAGTGGAGCTCCTGGGTCGCCCGCTGCGGCAATGGAGTGCGCGCGAACGGGCCTGCTCGCTGGCCTGGCTGGGCCAGAACCAGCCCGTGGCCGGCGACATGCGGGTCCAGGACGTGGTCATGCTGGGCCGCCTGCCGCACCAGGGCTGGCTGGCGGCGCCCAGCCAGGCAGACCATGCCGCCGTGGAGCAGGCGCTGCGCCAGACCCAGGGCTGGGACTGGCGCATGCGCAGCGTGGGCAGTCTCTCGGGCGGGGAGCGCCAGCGCGTGCTGCTGGCGCGCGCCCTGGCCGTGCAGGCCCGCGTGCTGCTGATGGACGAACCCCTGGCCAACCTCGACCCGCCGCACCAGGCCGACTGGCTCGAATGCGTGCAGGCCCTGGTTGCCCAGGGCCGCACCGTGGTCAGCGTGCTGCATGAGATATCGATGGCCTTGCAGGCCCAGGACCTGGTCATTCTCGACAAGGGGCAAGTGGTGCACCAGGGGGCCTGCGCCGACGCGGCCACGCATGCGGCGCTGGAGGCCGTGTTCGAGCACCGGCTGCGCATCCGCGCCATCGACGGGCAGTGGCTGGCCCTGCCACGGCTGCGGGGGCAAGCTGCGGCTCCCTGATCGCCTGTCGGAAAAAATGTCTCTCCATGCGCCGTATCTGAGCCGCTGGGCTCTGACCATCGATGGCCAGCCCCTGTCCACGCCGCGCGGCGTGCTGCTGCCCGTGCGCGCGACGTGGCCGTGCTGCATGGCGACCTTCACCACGGCAATGTGCTGGACTTCGGCCCCCTGGGCTGGCTGGCCATCGACCCCAAGGGCCTGCACGGCGAGAGCGGCTTCGACTACGCCAACATCCTGAGCAATCCCGACCGCGCCAGCGCACTGGTATCGGGGCGCTTTGCGCACCGCATGGCCACCATTGCCGAAGTCTCGGGCATTGAGCACAGGCGCCTGTTGCAATGGGTGCAGGCCTGGTCGGGGCTGTCTGCCGTCTGGAGCATGGAAGATGGTGATGATCCTGGCGCTGCAATGGCTGTGGCGCAAATGGCGGCTTCGGCCTTGGCATGCTGATTTTCAGACTGCGATACATCTCTTTTTCTGTCGCAACAGGGTGAAATAGCGCTTCACAAAAAAAGGGTGGAGGAATTTTTCGATGCTTGCCGATGCACTGGAGATGTTTGAGCAGCAGGGATTTGTCATCTGGCCAAGACCCATGGAGAAGGGCCTTCTCGACAGCTTGGTGGCATCTGTTGAAGCCATCCAGCGCAATGCGCAGGCCAGAACACTGGATCCGGCGCTGGACGAGCTGTTGGTGTACGAGAAAGATCTGCCGGCCAGCAAGCGCGCCGGCTTGGATGGTGCCCTTACCGGAAACTCGATCTTCATTGTTGGAGATCCCGCCCGCTTTGATGAAGTCTTCGCAGAGACACTTCACGATGCCGCGCTTGTCTCGGCGGCAACGACGCTTCTTGGCGTGGACGAGGCAGTGGTCCATTTCATGAACGTGACCATCAAGAATCCCGGATTCGGACGGTCAATCTCCTGGCACCGCGATTATCCCAATGGGTATTTCTGCACCAGGGATTCCAGCTTTGTCCGCCTGATGATCTGCCTGGATGGCATGTCGGTGGAGAGCGGTGCCACCTGCTTTGATGCGGGCACTCATCGCATCTCCGACCAGGAGGCGCAGCAGCAGAAGGTGAGTGGCACCTGGCCCACTCCCGATCCGGCCGACACCGTCACCGTGCAGTGTGACCCAGGCCAGATCGTGGCGATCCACCCGAAGGTGCTTCATGGCGGAGGCATGAATACCGGCTCTGGAATGCGGCGCAACGTCATCCTGCAGATTGGCACTCTGGGTGCAGAGCCCATGACACACGCCGAAGAATCTCTGACCGGCATCGTCATCGGCGCGAAAGGCTGCAGGGAACACCTGAATCGCTGAAGGCGTATCGGGGACGAGGCCAAGGCCATCGTGGACCGCGTGGTGAGGGGCATGATGCCTTCGCCCATCCTTCGCTCATCCCTCGTCCAAGGGCATCTGAAGGGCGCAGGCCGGCCTGGTTGTCCTGCCAGCGGAATTTTTCTAACATACAGAAATCTGTACGGAAGATCTTTGCGAAAGATCTGCGTGAGTAATCTGTATGAAATTCCTGCTCCGGGGGCCGCCATGAAGACCACGCTTGACCTCAACGATGCATTGCTGACCGAAGCAAAGACCTATGCGGCACAGCAGCACACCAGCCTGACGCGCCTGATCGAGGAGGGCCTGCAATTGCGCTTGCGCAAGGCCCAGGCGCCTGCCCGGCGCGTGCGCCTTCCCGTCTACCACGGCAAGGGCGGACTGGCACCGGGGCTGGACGCACTGAGCAACCGCGCGCTGCTGGATGCCGCCGGTCGGCAGGATCAACCATGACGCCCGATGTCAACCTGCTGGTTGCGGCATCGCGCAGCGACCACCCCCATCATTCGGTGGCCCGCGACTGGCTGGAGCAGGCCATGGCCGATGCCAGCCAGGGCGTGCTGCTGAAATTGCAGCCCATGGTGGTGGCGAACTTTCTGCGCCTGGTCACGCATCCGAAGATCTTCGTCAACCCGACTCCCATGGTCGAGGCTTTGCGCTTCGTTGACGCATTGCTGGCATCGCCCGGCGTCGAGCAGGCCGTGCTGGGTGCCGAATGGCCGGCGTTGAGGCAACTGTGCGCCGACAAGGCGCTTTCCGCCAATGACGTACCGGAAGCTTGGCTGGCCGCTGCCGCCATCCACCAGGGCGAGCATGTGGTCAGCTTCGATGCCGATTTCAAGCGCCTGCTGCCGCGCTCCCAGTTCACCCGGCTGGCGCCCCAATAATTCCGTTTCATTTCAGACTCCCCAATCCATGACCCGCATCGCCCTCATCCACGCCCTCAGCCATTCCGTCGCTCCCATCAACGAAGCCTTTGCGCGCGACTGGCCCGAGGCGGTACGCATGAACCTGCTGGACGACAGCCTCTCGGCCGACCTTGCGCGCAACGGGCGCGGGCTGGACGCCGCCATGCACGAGCGCTTCCAGCGCCTGGCGCAGTACGCCGTGGACACGGGCGCGCAGGGGATCTTGTTCACCTGCTCGGCCTTTGGCCCCTGCATCGAGGCCGTGGCCGCGCGCCATGCGCCGCTGCCCGTGCTCAAGCCCAACGAGGCCATGATCGAAGAGGCGGTGCAGGCCGTGCAGGGCCAGCAGGGGGCCTTGGGTTTGATCTCCAGCTTCGCGCCCACGCTGCAGTCCATGCCGCCGGAGTTCCCGGCCAGCATCGAATTGGTGCCTGCCCTGGCCGATGGCGCCATGGACGCGCTCAACCGCGGCGACACCGCCACGCATGACCGCCTGGTGGTCGAGCAGGCCAGGGCCCTGGCTGCGCGTGGCTGCACGCGCATTGCGCTGGCCCAGTTCAGCATGGCGCGTGCCCGCGCGGCCTGCGAGGCCGCCACGGGCCTGCCCGTGCTCACCACGGTGGACAGCGCCGTGCGTGCCCTGCAGCGCCGGCTGGGCGCCCGCCTCGGTTAAAGTGGCGCTCCGCTGCGGCGCATGCCCGCCGCAGCGTGTGCAACTTTTGAGGACGACAGACCCATGCAGATTGAACAGGCCCCGACGGAAAAGCCCTATGAAAAGCCCGAAGGCGAACGCCGTGGCCTGGTGCTGGTGAACACCGGCGACGGCAAGGGCAAGAGCACGGCGGCCTTCGGCCTGGCCCTGCGCGCGCATGGCCGGGGCAAGTCCGTCAAGATCTTCCAGTTCATGAAGGTGCCCACGGCGCGCTTTGGCGAGCACCGCATGTTCGAGCAGCTGGGCATGCCCATCGAGGGACTGGGCGACGGCTTCAGCTGGAAGAGCCAGGACCATGAACGCTCTGCCCAGATCGCACGCGAAGGCTGGGAGCGCGCCCGCACGGCCATTCTCTCGGGCGATCACTTCCTGGTCGTGCTCGACGAAATCACCTATCCGCTGATCTACGGCTGGCTGCCGCTGGAGCCCGTGCTGCAGGCCCTGGCCGACCGCCCGCGCCATGTGCACGTCATGCTCACGGGCCGGCGCTGCCCCGAGGAAATCATTGCCGTGGCCGATACGGTCACGCGCATGGAACTGGTCAAGCACGCCTTCCAGGCCGGCATTCCCGCCCAGCGTGGTATTGAGGACTGATGCCGCCTGCAGGCCCGGCCTGCGGCGGACAATGGCGGCATGAGCAGCGAAACGCATTCCCGGGCGCCAGATACCATTCCCGCCCAACCCTTTGCCGAGGCCGAGCGGGCAGCCGTCTACCGCGCGATCCATGAGCGGCGCGACATGCGCCATTTCTGCGGAGGCGAGGTCGCGCCCGATGTTCTGCTGCGCCTGCTGCGCGCGGCCCACCATGCGCCCAGCGTCGGCTTCATGCAGCCCTGGCGCTTCATCCGCGTGCGCGATGCGCAGTTGCGCCAGGGCATACACGCCGTGGTCGAGCAGGAGCGCCTGCAGACCGCGCGTGCGCTGGGCGAGCGCGAGGAAGACTTTATGCAGCTCAAGGTCCAGGGTGTGCTGGATGCGGCCGAGGTGCTGGTCGTGGCCATGCCGCCCGGGCGCGATGCCCATGTCTTCGGTCGCCGCACCCTGCCCGAGATGGATGTGGCCTCGGCCGCCTGTGCCATCCAGAACCTGTGGCTGGCCGCGCGTGCCGAGGGGCTGGGGCTGGGCTGGGTCTCGCTGTTCGATCCTGAGGTGCTGGCCGCGCTGCTGCAAATGCCCGTGGGCAGCCGGCCGCTGGCCGTGCTGTGCCTGGGCCCCGTGTCCGCCTATTACGCAGAGCCCATGCTGCAGCAGCAGAAATGGGCCAGCCGTGCGCCGCTGCAGGACATGCTCTACGACGACCTGTGGGGCCAGCGCGCCGCCGGGGCGCCGCCGCAGGCATGAACGACAGCCATTTCTGGCAGCTGTCGGGCGCCGCGTTCAGTCCGCTGTGGTGGAGCTGGCAGGCGCTGTCGCAGCCTGTGTCTGACCCCTGGGCCCGCCACGCCCTGGCCGCCGCGCTGGCCGTGCCCGTGGCCCTGCTGATCGACCGGCTCTGGGGCGAGCCGCCCGTGTGGATGCACCCCGTGGTCGCCATGGGCCGGCTGCTGGGTGCGGTTGGGCGAAGAATTGCCCCACGCGAAGAACATGTGCGCGACTGGCCACGCTTTGCGCTGGGCGCCGTCGCCTGGTGCCTGCTGGCGCTGCTGTTCTTCGCCATCTACGCGTTCATCCAGTGGCTGCTGCCGCCCATGCCATGGTGGCTGGGCGCCTTGGTGCTGGGCGTGCTGCTCAAGCCCTTGCTGTCCTGGCGCATGCTGCGCGACGAGGTGCTGGCCGTGGAAGCCGCACTGCAGCAATCCCTGCCTGCAGGCCGCGAGCGCCTGACCTGGCTGGTCAGCCGGGACACGGCGCAGCTGGACGCAGGCCAGGTGCGCGAAAGCGCTATCGAAACCCTGGCCGAGAACCTCAGCGACTCCGTGCTGGCGCCGCTGTTCTGGTTTGCCGTGGCCGGCCTGCCGGGCGCGGCCCTCTACCGTTTTGCCAACACGGCCGATGCCATGTGGGGCTATCCGGGCTGGCGCGGGCAGGGCGATGACCGGCGCCACTGGCAATGGGCCGGCAAATGGACGGCGCGTGCCGATGACCTGCTCAACTGGATACCGGCGCGCCTGACCGCCTTGCTGCTGGCCTTGTCCGGCCTGGCCGCTGGCCGACGTCCGGGCTGGGGTGCGCTGCGCCAGGACGCGCGCATCACCCCGTCGCCCAACGGCGGCTGGCCCATGGGCGCCATGGCAAGGCTGCTGGGTGTGCGCCTGGGCAAGCCCGGCGTCTACGTGCTCAACCCCGCAGGCTGCGTGCCGCAGGCGGCCGAGCTGCAGCAGGCCGTGGCGCATGCGGGCCGCGTGGTCGCCATGCTGGTGGCTGCAGGAATGGCCGCCGCCCTGGTCATTGCATGGGCGATGGCAGGAAAGACACCATGAAACCGATCCCAGTCACCCATGGCGGCACGGATGCGCTGGGCGTGCCCGCGCACGATTTCTCCACCAACCGCAATGCCTGCGGACCTTGCCCGCAGGCGCTGGATGCGCTGTCCCAGGCACATGCAGCCCAGTACCCGGACCCGCACTACACGGCGTTGCGCACACGGCTGGCGGATTTTCATGGTGTGCCGGCCGAGCGCATCGTCATCGCGGCCAGTGCCAGCGACTTCATCCACCGAATCACCATGCATGCGGTGCGAGAGGGCGCGGCCGTCGCCAGCCTGCCGGCACACCACTATGGCGACTACGCCCACGCGGCCCAGGTCTGGCGCCTGCCCCTGGCCGCGCGCGACGGCATCACCGAGGCCGGCCCCGGCCTGCACTGGGCCTGCGCGCCATCGAGCCCGCTGGGCCAGCCCGAAGATGTCTGGCCCCTGTGGAGCGAGCCCGCACCGCCCGGCACCTGGCGCGTGATCGACTGCGCCTATGCGCCCCTCAGACTGGAGCCGGGCATGGAACCCGCCGTGCCCTCCCTGGTGCGCGATGCCTGGCAGATGTGGACTCCCAACAAGGCCCTTGGCATGACCGGCGTGCGCGCGGCCTACGCCATTGCGCCCGAAGCCGTGCCGCACGACGAGATCGATGCCTTGCGTGCCCTGTCACCCTCCTGGCCCGTGGGCGCCCATGGCGAGGCCATGCTCACGGCCTGGACCGCACCGGCCACCCGGCAATGGCTGGCGCAAAGCCTGCAACGGCTGCGCGATTGGAAGGCGCAACAGATCGATCTGGTGCAGCGCCTGGGCTGGCAGGTGCTGCCCGGCTCGCAGGCCAATTACTTTGTGGCGCGCTGGCCGCAGGCACGGCAGGGCGACGCCATGCAGACGCGTCTGGCCCAACTGCGCGCGCAGGGCATCAAGCTGCGCGACTGCGACAGCTTCGGCTTGCCCGGCTGCGTGCGCATGGGCGTGCTGGCGCCTGCATCCCAGAACGCCTTGCTGGCTGCCTGGCAGCCAATGGAGAAACACCATGCAATCGAGTGAACCCGCCGCCGTGAACCTGCCCTTGCCCGAGCCCGGCCAGCGCCCCGCGCTGTGCGTGATGGTGCTGGGCACCAGCAGCGGTGCCGGCAAGAGCTGGGTGGCCACCGCGCTGTGCGCCTGGTACCGCGCCCAGGGCTACAAGGTGGCGCCCTTCAAGGCGCAGAACATGAGCAACAACGCGCGCGTGGTCTGCGCGCCGGGCGGTGCCTGGGGCGAGATCGGCACGGCACAGTACCTGCAGGCCCTGGCCGCAGGCTGCGCGCCCGATGTGCGCATGAACCCGCTGCTGCTCAAGCCCGAGGCCGACATGCGCAGCCAGGTCGTGCTGCTGGGCCGGGTCAGCGAGGAACTCTCGGCCTTGCCCTGGCGCGGCCGCAGCGCCCGCGTGTGGCCGCAGATCGCCGAGGCGCTGGACAGCCTGCGTGCCGACAACGACGTGGTCGTCATCGAAGGCGCAGGCTCGCCGGCCGAGATCAACCTGCATGCCAGCGACGTCGTCAACATGCGCGTGGCGCGCCACTGCGGCGCGCATTGCCTGCTGGTATCCGACATCGACCGCGGCGGCGCCTTCGCCCACCTCTACGGCACCTGGGCGCTGCTGCCGCCTGACGAACAGGCGCTGATCCGCGGCTTCGTGCTCAACAAATTCCGGGGCGACGCCAGCCTGCTGGCGCCCGCCCCGCAGATGCTGCAGGAGCGCACCGGCGTGCCCACCGTGGCCACCATCCCCATGCAGTTCCAGCATGGCCTGCCGGAGGAGGATGGCGTCTTTGACGACCGTGGCTCTGGAGGAGGCGTGGGGCGCGCCGTGCACACCACCATCGCCATCGTCGCCTACCCGCGCATCAGCAACCTCGACGAATTCCAGCCCCTGCTGCAGGTGCCGGGCCTGCGCGTGGTCTGGGCGCGCACGCCGGCCCAGCTGGCAGGCGCGGACTGGATCATCCTGCCGGGCTCCAAGGCCACGGCTGCCGATCTGGCCTGGATGCGGTCCCAGGGCCTGGATGCTGCCGTCGCCGCCCATGCGGCGGCAGGCCGGCAGGTGCTGGGCATCTGCGGCGGCCTGCAAATGCTGGGCGAGGCGCTGATCGACCTGCACGGCGTGGACGGCAACGCAGCCGGCCTGGGCCTTCTGCCGCTGACGACCCTGTTCGCGCCCGACAAGACTGTGCTGCCCGCCAGCGTGCAGCTGCCGCCGCTGCCAGGGGCTTTGGCGGCGCTGTCCGGCGTACAGGCCCGGGTCTATGAAATCCACCATGGCCAGACCAGCGTGCGCCCCGACATGGTGGCTGCCGGCAGCGCCGTGGCCGAGCCTGTGCCGGGCCTGCTGTGGCACAGCCCTGACGGCCGCATCGCCGGCTGCTATTGGCACGGCCTGTTCGAGAACGCGGACGTGCTGCGCGCCCTGTGGGGTGCCGAGGTTCCCACGCTGGACAGCGTCTTCGCGCGCATGGCCGACGGCGTTCAGCGCTGGTTTGCCACCCAGGCTTGACCCAGGTCGGCCACCGCTTGCGCGTTGCGCGGCAACATGTAGGCCATGGACTGCATGCGCAGCCGTGCTGTACCGATAAATGGGGAGCTGGAAAACACGCATGCTTGGGCCTTGACTTTTTCACGAGGAATGGAGTGAAGCTATGAAGAATCCATGGATCCGTCCCCTGCAGCTGTGTATTGGCGCTGCCGTCCTGGGCATGGCCGGCCTGGCCACCGCCCAGCCCGGCCCCGGGCCTGATGGCACGCCGCCTCCGCCCCCCGCCGCGGAAAAGGCCAAGCCCCATCACCACCACAAGAAGCACGCCGAGCACAAGGGGCCCGCCAAGCGCGGCTATGACCGCCGCGACCCTGCCCAGCACGAGGCCGCCGCCGTCCAGGAGCAATCGCGCCGAGGCGGCGTCCAGTCGGGCGACAACTTCCAGCGCAATGCCGTGGCCCGCTGCGATGTCTTCAAGAACGAAGGCGACCGCCGCTCCTGCGTGGAGCGCGTCAAGGACGGCCAGGTCAGCGGCTCCGTCGAAGGCGGCGGCGTGCTGCGCGAGTACACGGAACAGGTTCCTGTAAGGCAATAACAGCGTCTGCTGTTATTCACCTGAGAAAACCCGCCGGGCCACGAAGCCGGCGGGTTTTTTTTTGGGCGAATGCAGGCGGCAGCGGAAGCGGCATTCAGGTCAGAAGCACCACGTTCAGGCCATGCACGCTCTGGAATGCAGGCTCCCGCGTCAGCAGCCTGTAGTGTGATTCCTGCTGAGACCTGGCCCGCCACCACGCCCCTGTCCACCGGATTTGACCTGGGTCATACAAACCCATTCCACCCGCCCCGGACCGGCGCGCACCGGCAAGGCATTTCTATGATGGCGCCGTACTTCCCATATGGAAAAGGATTCAACCCATGCAAGCCTTCCGGATCGTGGTCATTGGTGCGGGGCAGACCGGCACTCCCTTGCTGCAGCAATTGCTGGACGCGCCCTTCGTGCAGTTGCTCGGGGTGGCCGACCTGGACCTGGACCAGCCCGGCATCGCACTGGCGCGCGCGCGTGGCGTGCCGGTCACCACACGGTTCATGGATCTGGTGGATGCAGCGGTCGACATCATCATCGACGTGACCGGCTCCCCCCAGGTGCGCGAGTCGTTGCGCAGCAAGATGGTGGAGACCGGCAACACGCACACGCTGATCATGCATGAGGCGATTGCGCTGCTGATGATGTCGCTGTCGGCCGGCCGGCTGGTGACCAGCAAGCACAGCGATCTGGAGTATTCCTGAATGCAGGCGGCGGATAGGCAGGACAGCTATCCGCCCCGTCCTCCCGTGCCTGGCGGATGACGGGCTGCCGCAGCAGGCGCTACAGCTACAGCCACTCCTTCATCCACCCCAGCCCCTCGCTGGTAGCGTGCGCGGCCGCGCCGCGCGCGGGGCGGTATTCGCAGCCTATCCAGCCGTCGTAGCCCAACTGGTCCAGCAGGCGGAACAGGTAGGGGTAGTTGACCTCTCCCACGTCGGGTTCGTGGCGTTCGGGCACGCCTGCGATCTGCAGGTGGCCCACGCGGCCCGTGGGCAGGTACTGGCGGATCTTCATGGCGAGGTCTCCCTCGACGATCTGGCAGTGGTAGAGGTCCATCTGGACCTGGACATTGGGCTCGGCAATGTCGGTCAGCAGGGCGTGGGCCTGGTCCTGGCGGCTCAGGAAGAAGCCGGGCATGTCGCGGCCATTGATGGGCTCCAGCAGGATGGCGATGCCGTGGGGTGCGGCCAGCCGTGCGGCGTGGCGCACGTTGGCGATGTAGGTGGCGCGCAGGGCATCGTCGCTGGCGCCTTCCGGCTTGAGGCCGGCCATGACGTGGATGCGCGGGCAGCCCAGCGCGCGGGCATAGGCAATGGCGCGTTCCATGCCCTGGGCGAATTCCGCCTCGCGCCCGGGGATGCAGGCCAGGCCGCGCTCGCCCGCGTTCCAGTCGCCGGGCGGGGCGTTGAACAGTACCTGCCGCAGGCCGTGGTCCTGCAGGCGGCGGGCCAGTTGCTCGGGCGCGAAGTCGTAGGGAAACAGGTATTCGACAGCCTGGAAGCCGTCGCGCGCGGCGGCCTCGAAGCGGTCAAGAAAATCCAGGTCGTTGTAGAGCATGGACAGGTTGGCGGCGAAACGGGGCATGAAAGCTTTCCTGAAAACGGATGCTGAGTGTGGCATCAGGCGCGCTGCAACGCGCCGAAGGCCTTGGTGAAGAAGTCCGTGGTGCCGAAGTTGCCGGACTTGAGCGTGAGGTGCAGCCCCTGCGGCGCCAGGGGCGAGGCGGCATGGCACCAGGGCACGCCAGGGTCGATCTGCGGCCCTATGCGCATTTGCTCGATGCCCAGCGCCTGCACGCAGGCGCCCGAGGTTTCGCCACCGGCCACGACGAGCTGGCGCACGCCCATCTCGACCAGTCCCCGGGCGATGGCGGCGATGGTCTGTTCGACCAGTGCGCCGGCCTGCTCCACGCCCAGGCGGCCCTGCACGGCCTTGACGGCGGCGGATTCTGCGGTGGAGTAGATCAGCACGGGGCCGCTGGCGATGTGCTGGCGGGCCCAGGCCAGGGCCTTGCCGGCTTCGTCCTCGCCGGCGGCGATGCGCAGCGGCTCCAGCGCCAGGGCAGGGCGCCCCGAGGCGATGAAGTGCGCCACCTGCGCATTGGTGGCCACCGAGCAACTGCCCGAGACGACCGCCTGCAGGCCGGTGGCGGTGGGCAGGGCAGCGGCCTGGGCCGAGGGCTGTATGCCGAAGTTCGCGGGCAGGCCGATGGCCACGCCCGAGCCGGCCGTGACCAGGGGCATGCCGGCCAGCGCCGGGCCCAGGCGCAGCAGGTCGTCGTTGGAGACGGCATCGACCACGGCCATGCCCACGCCCTCGGCCTGGAGTGCGGCGATGCGCGCGCGGATGGCGGCTTCGCCCTGCGCGACGGCCACATGGTCGATCAGCCCCACCTTGCGCCGTGTCTGCGCCTGCAGCACGCGCACCAAGTTGGCATCGGTCATGGGCGTGAGAGGGTGGTTGCGCATGCCGCTGTCGCTGAGCAGCACATCGCCCACGAACAGGTGGCCCTTGAAGACGGTGCGCTGGTTGTCGGGGAAGGCCGGCGTGGCAATGGTGAATTCGCAACCCAGCGCGTCCATCAGCGCATCGGCCACGGGGCCGATATTGCCCTGCGGCGTGCTGTCGAAGGTGGAGCAGTACTTGAAGTAGATCTGCGGCGCGCGGCCATTGGCGCCCTGAGCCTGCAGCCATTCGAGGGCCTGCAGCGATTGCGCAATGGCATCGGCCGGCGCGATGGTGCGCGACTTGAGCGCGACCACGACGGCGTCCACGCCCTCGTCCACCGGGCCGGCGGGTACGCCAATGCTTTGCACCACGCGCATGCCTGCGCGCACCAGGTTGTTCGCCAGGTCGGTGGCGCCCGTGAAGTCGTCGGCTATGCAGCCCAGAAGAAGGGTCATGGGGATTCCGATGGAGCCTGGGGCAGGGTGATGCCCGGGAATATCTTGATGACGGCGCTGTCGTCCTCGCGGCCATGGCCGGCGGTGGATGCCTGCATGAACATCTGGTGGGCCGTGGAGGCCAGGGGCAGCGGGAATTTGCTGTGGCGCGCGGTGTCCAGCACCAGGCCCAGGTCCTTGACGAAGATGTCCACGGCCGACAGCGGGGTGTAGTCGCCGGCCAGCACGTGGGCCATGCGGTTCTCGAACATCCAGCTGTTGCCGGCGCTGTGGGTGATGACCTCGTAGAGCGCGGCGGCATCGACGCCTTCGCGCAGGCCCAGGGCCATGGCCTCGGCCGCTGCGGCAATGTGCACGCCGGCCAGCAGCTGGTTGATGATCTTGACCTTGCTGCCCGCGCCCGCGCTGTGGCCCAGGCGGTAGACCTTGGCGGCCATGGCGTCGAGCACGTTTTCGCAGGCGGCATAGGCCTCGGGGCGGCCTGCCGTCATCATGGTCATCTGGCCCGACGCAGCCTTGGCCGCGCCGCCGGAGATGGGCGCGTCGATGTAGTGCACGCCCTGTGCCTGCAGCCTGGCCTCCAGCGCCACGGACCAGTTGGGGTCCACGGTGGAGCACATGACGAAGACGGAGCCGGGCTGCAGCGCAGGGGCGATGCCGCCTTCGCCGAACAGCACGGCCTCGGTCTGCTGGGCGTTGACCACCACGCTGACGACGATGCGGCAGGCGGCGGCCATGTCGGCCAGCGTGGCGCAGGCCGTGCCACCTTCGGCGGCGAAGGCGGCTGCGGCCTCGGGGCGGATGTCGTGGACGTGAACGTGGTGGCCGGCGCGGCGCAGGCTTTGCGCCATGCCGGCGCCCATGGCGCCCAGGCCGATCACGCCGACGGCGCGTGCTGCGGGCTGTGGTGTGGAGGTGTCGTTGCTCATGGCTTGGCCGGTGTCAGGTCATCGGCGATGTAGGCGCGCACGATGGCCGCAAAGTCCTCGTCGCCGCGCAGGCCCAGCTGGTTGGCGCGCGCGGTATCCCAGCGGCCGGGCCAACTGCCGACGATGCGCTCGACCTTGTCGTCGGGCTGCCAGCTCACGCGGTTGGCCACTTCGTCGCCCGCCACTTCGCGCAGCGCGCGCACCATGTCGCCTGCGCTGACGGACACGCCGGGCAGGTTGATGGGGCGGCGGTCGGCGACGGCGCTGGCATCGAGTTCGCAGCCTGCGACCAGGGCCTCGACGGCGCGGCGCGGCGACAGCAGCCACAGGCGCGTGGTGGCACCCACGGGGCAGTTGGCCGCTTCGCCGTTGAGGGGCTCGCGGATGATGCCGCTGGCAAACGACGAGGCGGCCGCATTGGGCCGGCCCGGGCGCACGCTGATCGTGGGCAGGCGCAGCACGCGGCCGTCGACAAAGCCGCGCCGCGTGTAGTCGGCCAGCAGCAGCTCGGCAATGGCTTTTTGCGTGCCGTAGGAGGACTGCGGGTTCAGGGCCGTGCCGTCCAGCACGGTGTCGGGCAGGTCGCCCCCGTAGACGGCCACCGAGCTGGTGAAGACCACGCGCGGCATGTGGCCCACGGCGCGGCAGGTCTCCAGCAGGGCGCGCGAGGCATCGAGGTTGATGCGCATGCCCAGGTCGAAGTCGGCCTCGGCCTGGCCGCTGACCACGGCGGCCAGATGGAAGATCACGGCCGTGTCCTGGTCTATGGCGCCGCGCAGCATCTGCGGGTCGGCAATGTCGCCCACCAGGGAGCGCACGCGCGTGTCGTCAATGGCCTGGGTGGCCACCACGTCGAGCAGGTCGATCTGGTGGATGGGCCAGCGAATGCCGGCCAGCGTCAGCGCACCCTGTTCGAGCAGCTTGCGGGCCAGGCGCTGGCCCAGGAATCCGGCGCCGCCGGTGATCAGTACTTTCATGTGTCTTGGGGCTTGGAGCTTGAAGGATGGGAAGAAGGGCCGGTCAGCGGTTGACCATCTTTGCGGGGGTGAGCCAGACCGCGATGGCGCCCACCACGAGCACCCCCGCCAGCACGAACATGCCGGCCTGCGTGGACTGGGTCAGGTCCTTGAGGTAGCCGATCATGTAAGGGCTGGCGAAGCCCGCGAGGTTGCCGACCGAGTTGACGATGGCAATGCCCGCCGCCGCCGCCGTACCCGACAGGAAGGCCGTGGGCAGCGACCAGAACAGCGGCGCGCAGGTCAGCACGCCGGCTGCGGCCAGCGACAGGAAGATCAGGGAAAGAACGGTGTTGTCGGCAAAGAAGGCCGTCATCGCAAAGCCCACGGCGCCCATCAGCGCGGGCACGATCAGGTGCCAGCGGCGCTCGCGGCGTCTGTCGGCGCTGTGGCCCATCAGGTTCATCACCACGATGGCGCACAGGAAGGGGATGGCACTGAGCAGGCCGATGTTCAGCGCGCCCGTGACGCCCGTGGACTTGATCAGCGTGGGCATCCAGAAGGTCAGCCCGTACTGGCCGGCGACGAAGGCGAAGTAGATCAGGCACATCCACCAGACGCGGCGGTCGGCGAAAACGGCCTTGAGCGAATGCTTCTGGGCACCTGAGTGCCGCTGGTCCAGCTCGATCTCGCGCGCCAGCAGCTGCTTTTCGGAGGCCGTCAGCCACTTGGCGCTGGAGATGCCGTTGTCCAGATAGAAGATGGTCACCACGCCGATCACCAGGGCGGGGATGGCCTCGATCAGGAACATCCACTGCCAGCCGTGCAGGCCATGGTCGCCGTGGAAGGCCTGCATGATCCAGCCCGACAGCGGGTTGCCGAAGATGCCGGCCACGGGGATGGCCGACATGAACAGCGCCACGATCTTGGCGCGCCGGTGGGCCGGGTACCAGTAGGTCAGGTACAGGATCACGCCGGGGTAGAAGCCCGCCTCGGCCAGGCCCAGCAGAAAGCGCAGGATGTAGAAGCCCGTGGGCGTTTCCACATACATGAACATGGCCGACAGAATGCCCCAGGTGATCATGATGCGGGCGATCCAGACGCGCGCGCCCAGGCGATGCATGAGCAGGTTGCTGGGCACCTCGAAGAGGAAGTAGCCGATGAAGAACACGCCTGCGCCCAGGCCGAACACGGTCTCGCTGAAGCCCAGGTCCTGGGACATCTGCAGCTTGGCAAAGCCCACGTTCACGCGGTCCAGGTAGGCGATCACATAGCACAGCATCAGGAACGGCACGAGGCGCCAGAACACCTTGGCGTAGGCGCGCGCCGTCTCTGCAGAGTCGGCCTGGGCAGGGTGGGCCCCGGCCTGGCCGGATGCGATATCCGTTGTCGTCATTTCAAGTCTCCCTTGGGTTCGCCGCTTGATTCGCCGCTTGGTGCGCCGCCTGGCGGCTGCGCGGCTGTGGATGGGCTGGGTGGTGGAATGCGGCCGTGGGCGCCGCTGTGCAAATCAGTAGCGCGCCCCGAAGGTGGTGCGCAGCTCGTCGATGGCGGCCGCGTCCAGGGGCTGCGGCCGGGGATGGGTCATGAGCCAGAGCCTTGCGGTCTCCTCCAGCTCTTCCAGCACATGGCTGGCCTGCTCCACCGAGCGTTCCCAGACCACGGGGCCCAGGCGCTCGAACAAGGCGCCGCGCACCTGGCCGGCCAGCGCGGCCACCTCGGCGGCGGCCTGCGGATCGCCGGGCCGGCGGTAGCGGATCAACGGGATGCGGCCCACCTTCATGACCTGGTAGGGGGTGATGGGCGGCAGCACCTCGTCCTCGCGCCAGACGCCGGACAGCGTCAGCGCCACGAGATGGGTGGAATGCGTGTGGATGACGGCGCGCGCCTCGCCGTCATTGGCGTAGATGCCCCGATGCAGGACCAGGGTCTTGGAAGGCTTGGCGCCGCTGACCCAATGCCCGCCGGCATCGACCTTGGACAGCTCTGCCGGGTCGAGCCGGCCCAGGCAGGCGTCGGTGGGGGTGATCAGCCAGCCGTCATGCAGGCGCGCGCTGATGTTGCCGGCAGCGCCGACGGTGTAGCCGCGCTGGTAGAGGCTGGCGCCGGTGGCGCAGATCTGCTCGCGGATGCGGGATTCGTCGCTCATGGGTGAACGCCCAGGCAAAGACCGGGTGTGCCTGGTGCAAAAAGAGATGTCACTGATATTGTCATCAGGTCATCATACAAATTTTGCGCAAAAACCCAAACAAGGTGAAAACCCTTGGCCATGCGCCAAGGGGTGGTTCCGGAGGTTCAGGGCTTGGCGGCCAGGATGTCGCGGGCCAGGCGTTCGCCGTCCTGCTGCCAGAAGCTGGCGTCGGCGCGGTGGATGCGGTCTATGGCGTTGCCCATGTGCGTGGCGGCGGCCTTGCGCGCGGCCTTGGGGTCGCCGGCCTCGATGGCCAGCACGATGCTGTGGTGCTCGCGTTCCACGGCCTTGCCGAAGTCCTCGCGCCGCGCCTCGTTGGCGCGCGTGATGCGCATGGCGCCGCGCAGGAACTGCGACAGGTAGTCCAGCGTGCTGATCAGGAAGGGATTGCCCGAAGCCTGGGCGATGGCGCGGTGAAACGCCATGTCTTCCTCCACGCCGTCACGGCCCAGCCGCACGGCCTCGGCCAGGGCGCTCTCCGCATCGTGGATGCGCTGCATATCCTCTTCGCTGCGCCGCCGCGCCGCGAGTTCGGCCACCTCGGTCTCCAGTGCGCGGCGCACCTCGGTGATCTGGATCAGCGCATTCCTGCCAGCCGCCGGCAGGCCTTCGAAGTCCAGTGGCTCTATGCCTGCCGCCTTCACGAACACGCCGCTGCCCTGGCGCGATTCCACCAGGTTGCGCGACTTGAGCTGGGACACCGCCTCGCGCACGACGGTGCGGCTGACCTCGAGCTGCTGCACGAGCTCGGCCTCGGTCGGCAGCTTCTGCCCCGGCTGCAGGTTGCCGGCGCGGATGCGCGCCTCCAGCTGCCGGGCAACCTGGTCCGCGAGCTTGAGACCGGGCTGGATGGCAGAGAAGGAAACCGTCATGGAGGTGGGGGCTGGGGAGACACGTGTGGCAGTGATTGTCTCAGAACGGTGCGGCCTGTACGGCCTGCTGCGGCAATCGACGCCCAGACCGTCCATGGCGGCAGGAAAGAGACCGATGGTTCTGCCGGAGTTGCGCGGCGCGCCATACTTGCGCCTTTGCAATCCGCCCGCCACGCCCGCCCCGGGCCAAGGCCGCTTCGCCATGTCAACGCCCACCCCGCATTCCGCTGCACCCACAGAACACTCGCACGATGGCGCCATTGCCGCTATGGCCGTTATTCCCGCCATCGCCTCGCTGGCCGATGCCGCCTTCACCCAGCGCGTGCAGCACGCCATAGACCACAAGACCAAGCCTTTGGGCGCGCTGGGGCGGCTGGAGCAGCTGGCGCTGCGCATTGCCTGCATCCTGGGTCAGGACAGGCCGGTGCTGCAGCAGCCGCAGATGCTGGTGTTTGCGGCCGACCACGGGCTGGCGGCGCGCGGCGTGTCGGCCTATCCGGTGGATGTGACCTGGCAGATGGTCGAGAACTTCATGGCCGGCGGCGCCGCCGTCAGCGTGCTGGCGCGCCAGCATGGGCTGGCGCTGAACGTGGTGGACTGCGGCGTGGCACGCGACTTTCCCGCGCGCGAGCAGGACCCTGACGACAAGCTTCCCCAGCCCGGCCAGCCGCGCCTGTGGCGCCGCAAGCTGGGCTACGGCACGCGCGACTGCAGCCAGGGCCCGGCCATGACGGCCACCGAATGCGCCATGGCCCTGCGCAACGGCGCGGCCCTGGTGCGCCAGTTGCCGGGCAATGCGCTGCTGCTGGGCGAGATGGGCATTGGCAATACCTCCAGCGCATCCTTGCTGCTGGCGCGGCTGTGCGGCGAACCGCTGGCCGAGGTCACGGGTGCGGGCACGGGCCTGGATGCGGCCGGGCTGGCGCGCAAGATCGGGGTGCTGCAGGAGGTGCTGCAGCTGCACGCGCAGGCCACCGAACCGCTGGACGCGCTGGCGGCCATGGGCGGCTTCGAGGTTGCCACCATGGTGGGCGCCGTGCTGCAGGCCGCCGCCGAGCGGCGCGTCATCGTGGTCGATGGCTTCATCACCACGGCCGCCGTGCTGGTGGCCAGCCGCCTGCAGCCGGCCGTGCTGGAGCGCTGCGTTTTCTCGCACCGCTCGGGCGAGCCCGGCCATGTGCGCATGCTGGCCCACCTGGGTGCCGAGCCGCTGCTGGACTGGCAGCTGCGCCTGGGCGAAGGCTCGGGCGCGGCCCTGGCCTGGCCGCTGCTGTTGTCGGCCTGCGCCATGCTGGGCGAGATGGCCAGCTTTGCGCAGGCCGGGGTGAGCACGCGCTCGGAACAGGCATAGCCGCTGGGGCTGCGCTGCGGCTAGCGCTGCAATGCAGCCGCTGCCAGCTTGCCCAGCCGCCTGACCAGCGCGCCGAAGCGCGCGGCATCGGTGTTGCCATAGCCGATCACCAGGCCGTTGTCCTGGGGCAGCGGTGCCAGGGCGAAGGACGACAGGGCGCCCGGGTTCATGCCGGCGCGGCGCGCCTGCTCCACGATGGCGCGGTCGGACAGGTCCGGCGGCAGCCGCACGGTCAGATGCAGGCCGCCGTGGCCACCCAGTACCTCATGCTCCACGCCCAGTTGCGTGGCCAGCGCCTCGCGCAGGGCTGCCTGGCGCTCGCGGTACAGGCGCCGCATGCGGCCCAGGTGGCGCGAGAACTGGCCGCTTTCCATGAAGTCCGCTATGGCCAGCTGCTCCAGTCGATGGCCGCCGCGCAGCATCTCCTGCACGGCGGATGCCGCGCTGGTGGCCAGGGCCTGCGGAAGCACCACAAAGCCCAGGCGCAGTGCCGGGAACATGGTCTTGCTGAAGGTGCCCACGTAGAGCACGGGCGCGTCCGGCACCTGGCCCTGCATGGCGGCGATGGGCGTGCCCTGGTGGCGGAATTCGCTATCGTAGTCGTCCTCGATGATCCAGGCCCCCGCGCGGCGCGCGCGCTCCAGCAGGTCCAGCCGGCGCGCCACCGACAGCACGGCGCCCGTGGGATATTGGTGCGAGGGCGTGATCTGGATCAGCCGTGGAGGATGGCTGTCCCACAGGCCGGGGGCGATGGCTGCGCCATCGGCATCCACGCGCAGTGTGCTGACGCACAGGTCTCCCCCCGCAAAGGCCGACTTGGCGCCCCGGTAGCCGGGCTCCTCCAGCCAGGCATGGTCGCCCGGGTTGGTGAGCAGTTGCACGCACAGGTCCAGCGCACCCTGGGCGCCTTCGGTGACGATGATGCGCGAGGCATCGCAGCGCACGCCGCGCGAGATGCGCAGGTGCTGCGCAATCGCCTGGCGCAGTGCGGGCTCGCCCGCAGGGTCGCCATAGTCCAGCGTGGCGCTGGCGGGAAGGCGCAATGCGCGGTCCTGCGAACGGCGCCAGGCGGGCAGGGGAAACCTGTCCAGGGCGGGCGTGCCCGGTGTCAGGGGCAGGCTGCGGTCGATGGCATGGCGCGTGGGCGCGATGCGGTCCAGGCGCCGGGCCGTGTGGGGTGCGCAGGGGGGCGGGGCGGCGGCCTCGGCGGCTGCCGTGGAATGGGTGGACACAGCCGCCACGCGCGTGCCCTGCCGGTCGGCGACCACATAGCCTTCGGCCGCCAGTTGCTCGTAGGCGATGAGCACGGTGTTGCGCGAGACTCCCAGATCCTCCGACAGGGCGCGCGAGGCCGGCAGGCGGTCACCGGCCGGCAGCCGGCCCGCCAGGATGGCCTGCTTCAGGCGCTGGATCAGCTGGCGCTGGCGGGGAGCCGCTCCAGGGCCGGATTGCAAGGGACTGGTCAGCAGGTCGGAAGCGTGCATGCAATGGACGGCGTGGCACCATGAAATAAGAGGGATATGGCACTTTCAATGATGCCACGCCAGCGCTATCGTGGCCCTGCCAAATGACCTGACCAGGAATCTCCGATGCCCCCCGCACTCAACGCCCACTCCCAACCCGTAGGCCACGACCTTCCCAACTGGACCCCGCGCCAGCGCCCGCCGCGCACGCCCATGCAAGGCCGCTACTGCCGGCTGGAGCCGCTGTCCGCCGCGCGCCATGCAGCCGATCTGTTCGATGCCTTCAGCCAGGCGCCGGACGCCAGCGACTGGACATACATGTCGGTAGGCCCCTTCGCGGATGCCCAGGCCTATCTGCGCTTTGCCGAGGCCGCCCAGGCCAGCGATGACCCGCTGCACCACGCCGTCATCGACCTGGCCACGGGCCGTGCCATCGGCTCGCTGGCGCTGATGCGCGTGGACACGGCCAGCGGCGTGGTGGAGGTGGGCTTTGTCTGCTACTCGCGCCAGCTCAAGCGCACGCGTGCGGCCACCGAGGCGCAGTTCCTGCTGATGCAGCGCGCCTTCGACGAGCTGGGCTACCGCCGCTACGAGTGGAAGTGCGACAGCCTGAATGCGCCGTCGCGTGCCGCGGCGGCGCGCCTGGGCTTCCGGTTCGAGGGGGTGTTCCGCCAGGCCGTGGTCTACAAGGGCCGCAGCCGCGACACGGCCTGGTTCTCCATCATCGACAGCGAATGGCCGGCGCTGCGCGCGGCCTACCAGCGCTGGCTGGAGCCGGGCAACTTCGATGCGGGCGGCGGGCAGGTTCTTTCGCTGTCCAGCCTGATGGAGCCGGGAGCGCAGCCGGCTCAGGAGCCTGCCGGCGTGGCGTAGTAGGCCTGCAGCACCTCGATCAGGGCCTGCGCATGGCGCGGCAGCCGGCCCTGGTCGCGCACGAGGATGCGGCGCTCGCGCACGCTCCATGCGTCGGTCAGATCGATCAGCGCCAGCCGCATGCTGTCGCTGTTGCGCCGCGCGGCGCTCTCGGGAACGATGCCGATTCCCACGCCGGCGCCGATCATGCGGCACATGGCGTCGAAGCTGGACAGCTGTATGCGCAGCTTCATGGGCTTGCCCAGGCGCTCGGTCACACCTGCCAGAAATGTCTGCAGCGTGCTGCCCTGCTGCATGCCGATGGCGTCCTCGTCCAGCGTCTCGGCAAACGCAATGCGCTTGCGCCGCGCAAAGCGGTGGCCGCGCGGCGTGGCCAGCACCAGCCGGTCGGTGCTGAAGTGGATGGTCTGCAGGCCCAGCGTGTCCACCTGGCCGGCCACGATGCCCAGGTCGGCCCGGCCGTCGAGCACGCCGCGCGCGATCTCGGCGTTGGGCCGCTCCTGCAGGTCCACGTTCACGCGCGGGTGGTCGGCAAGAAAGGCCGGCAGTATCTCGGGCAGGAAATCGGTCACGGCCGTGGTGTTGGCAAACACCCGCACATGGCCGCGCAGGCCGGCGCCGTACTCCTGCAGGTCGTGGCGCAGCTGCTCGGACTGCAGCAGCATGCCGCGCGCGTGGTGCAGGAAGGCTTCGCCGGCCGGCGTGGGCCGCACGCCTCGCGCCTCGC
Source organism: Delftia sp. WSY_12 (assembly GCF_043104645.1). Taxonomy (NCBI): domain Bacteria; kingdom Pseudomonadati; phylum Pseudomonadota; class Betaproteobacteria; order Burkholderiales; family Comamonadaceae; genus Delftia; species Delftia sp. WSY_12. Next base: position 203,677 of record NZ_JBICKW010000009.1, on the reverse strand, counting down.
GGTACAGCAGGGGCATGCCCGCCTGCTCCTCCAGCGCCTTGATGCGCAGGCTGGCTGCGGCCAGGGACAGGTGCTGCCTTTGCGAGGCGCGCGTGAGGCTGCCCAGTTCGGCGGCATGCACGAACAGGCGCAGGTCCGTCAGGTCGAAGTGCATGAGGGGCATGAAGGGCGAAGAGGGCATGGGCGGGGTCAAGGCTTTGTCAATTCCGAAGGCCGGGTCAGGAAATGCGCGATTGTGCGCTGGCCCGGCACGGGCAACCATGCGGGCTTGCGACAAGAACAAATGGAGACATGACCATGCCGGATTCTTCCTTTCCCCTGCCGTCGAGCCTTTTGCACCGCCGAAGCCTGCTGGCCGCCGCACTCGCCTTGCCCCTGCTGGGCCATGCCCAGGCCTGGCCCGCGCGGCCCATCGTGATGATCGTCCCGCAGGCGCCGGGCGGCACCAACGACATCGTGGGCCGGCTGGTCAGCCAGAAGCTGGCCGAGGTGCTGGGCGCCAGCGTGGTGGTCGAGAACCGGCCCGGTGCGGGCGGCAACATCGGCACCCAGGCCGTGGCCAAGGCGCCGCGCGACGGACATACCCTGCTGATGACCATCAGCAGCAGCCAGGCCATCAACCCCGCGCTGTACCGCAAGCCGGGCTTCGATCCGGTGAAGGACTTCCGGCCCATCGGCCTGATCGGCTCCGTGCCCAATGTGTTGCTGGCCCATCCCGGCTTTGCGGCCAAATCCGTGCCCGAGCTGATCGCCATGGCCCGGGGCCGGCCCGACGAGTTCCGCTATGCCTCGGCCGGCAACGGCACGCTCAACCATCTGCTGGGCGAGATGCTCAACAGCATGGCGGGCATGCAGCTGCAGCACGTGCCCTACAAGGGCGTGGCGCCCGCGCTCAACGATGTGCTGGGCGGGCAGGTACCGCTGCTGTTCGGCAGCCTGCCGTCAACGCTGCCCCATATCCAGGCCGGCCGGCTGCGCGCGCTGGCCGTGAGCGGCGCGGCGCGATCGCCGCTGCTGCCTGATGTACCCACCATTGGCGAAACGGTGCCCGGCTACAACGGCACGCTGTGGGTGGGGCTGTTTGCGCCTGAAGGCGTGCCCGCGCCGGTGCTGGCGCAGTTGCAGAACGGCATGGCCCGCGCGCTGGCGGCCGGCGATCTGCGCGGCAAGCTCGAAGCCTCGGGCGTGGAGCTGGCCGGGCCGGCGGACAGGCCCGTGCCGCCCGCCCAGATGGCGGCCCTGCTGCGCGAGGACATCGCCAAGTGGGCGCGCATCGTCAAGGCGTCCGGCGCATCGCTGGATTGACGCAAGGCCTCAGCCCTGCGGCTCCATGGCCAGCGCGAACAGCTCGCTGCGAAAGTGGATGCCCAGCCGCGCAAAGGCGCGGTTGCGGTAGGTCTTGACGGTGGGCAGGCTCAGGCACAGGTCGCAGGCAATGCCCTCATGCGTCATGCCCTGCAGCAGCCGGGCGCAGACATCGAGTTCGCGCGGCGTCAGGTCGGGCTGTGCCTGCAGCAGGCGCATGCGCAGGGCCGGCAGTGTCTGCCGCTGCCGGGGCTGGCTGGGTGGGGTGGCCGGGGCCGAAGCCAAGGCCGTTACCACGGCGGGCTGCGCCTGCGCCTGCGTCAGCGCGATGTGCTTGTGCGCCAGGGCCAGCAGCACGGGCGCCATGTTCCCGAAGCAGTCGATCTGCGCATCGCCCAGTGCCCTCTGGTGCTGGTGGCGGTAGAAATTGACGGCAAACACACCGCCGTCGTCCTGGTGCTCGACGATGGACACGCGCTCGGCCATGCCGTGCGCGTCGTAGACCAGGGCGCGGTGCTCGCCTTCCTCCTCCTGGGCCGTGATGTGGCACAGCGCCGTGCTGCGTGCCGGGCCGGCGTCGCCGTGGTTCCAGGTGCTGTCGCGCAGATAAGGACCCGAGAGATAGGCCCACCAGCAGTCGCGCGTGGTGTCGCGCGCCTCGCTGCTGGCCGACAGGAACAGCTGCGGCCGGCTGCGCGGGCCCGTGCGGTAGACCGACCAGGAGGCGGCGGGCAGCAGCGGGTTCATGGCCTCCAGCACCTGCCGGGCGAAGCCGGGCTCGCCCAGGCTGGCGACCATGTGGCCGATGGCGTGGCTGGGCGCGTGGCCGGACGCATGGGCGCCCAGGGCGCTGGCGTCAGGGGTGTCGGAGGGGGCGGTCCAGTGTCTCAAGGGATGGCAGGGGCGGGCAGGGCGTTGTCATCTTCCGGGATGACGGCCGGCCCGGGCAATGGTGCTTATGCTAGGTCCCGATTCCATCCACCGGAGCCCCAGAACCATGCCAGATGACGTGCCGCAGCTTGCGGCCCTGCCCGATCCGCGCTTTCGCTTCTTCGCCGACCTGAGCGTGCAGGTGGGCCCGCCGCAGGAGGTCGGTGCCACCGCGCACGGCGGGCGCCGGCTGATCCCCATCCTGGGCGGCACGGCCCGGGGCGACGGCTGGAGCGCGCGCGTGCTGCCCGGAGGCGCGGACTTCCAGCGCATCGTGCACGGCGGGCTGGCCGAGCTCGATGCGCGCTATGTACTGGAGACCGATGCCGGCGACCTGATCTATGTCTGCAACCAGGCGCTGCGCAGCGGCGACCCGGCGCACATGGCAAAGCTGGCGCGCGGCGAGCCCGTGGACCCCGCGCACATCTATTTCCGCTGCGCGCCCCGCATGGAGACGGCCAGCCGTGCGCTGGCCTGGATCAACGAGCGTCTGTTCTTCGGCACCGGCGCGCGCCATCCCGACCGCGTGCAGATGCGCTTTCACGAGCTGCTCTGAGGGGGCCTTCCCCGCTTCGATACCTACAACACAGGAGACACAACACATGAACAACCCTGCATCCAAGGCGCGCCGCGCCGCCGTGGCCTGCACTCTTGCCGCCGTGCTGGCCACCGGCCTGGCTCCCTGGGCCGCGGCCAGCGCCCAGCCTGCTTTTCCGAGCAAGCCAGTGCGCCTGCTCGTCGGCTTTCCTGCGGGAACGGGGCCGGACATCGTGGCACGCCTGCTTGCGCAAAAGCTGTCCGAGCAATGGGGCAACCTGGGCGTGGTCGTGGACAACAAGCCGGGCGCTGGCGGCCTCATCGCCGCCAGCGAGGCGGCACGCGCCGTGCCTGACGGCTACACGCTGATGCTGGGCGAGACCGGCCAGCTCAGCATTGCGCCCAACACCTACCAGCGCCTGCCCTACGACCCGCAAAAGGACTTTGTGCCCGTCAGCCAGGTCGTCACCTCCGACTTCGTGCTGCTGGTCAATCCGCAGAAAGTGCCGGCCCGCAACGTGCCCGATTTCGTGGCCTGGGCGCGCCAGCGCAAGGAGCTGTTCATCGCCACCTTCGGCGCCGGCACGCCCGGCCACTTCGGCGCCTTCATGTTCGGCAGCGCCGTGCAGCTCAAGCCCGAGCCCGTGCACTACAAGAACACCAACGATGCCCTGGGCGGCCTGTTCAGCGGCGATGTGCAGGCCGTCTTTGCCACGGCAGCCCTGGCCGCGCCCCAGGTCAAGGCCGGCAAGCTCGCAGCCCTGGGCAGCACGGGCGCCACGCGCACCCCGTCCATGCCCGAGCTGCCCACCATCCGGGAGCAGGGCTATCCGTCGCTGGAGTTCAATTCCTGGTTCGGCGTGGTCGCGCCCGCCAAGACACCGCCCGAGATCGTGGCCAGGCTGCAGGCCGACATCGTGCGCGCCCTGCAGCAGCCCGACAGCCGCAGCCGGCTGGAAGAGGCCGGTTTCCGCGTGACGGGCACCACGGGCGACGAACTCGCCCGCATCATGCGCGCCGACACGGTCACCTGGGGCAAGGCCGTGGCGGCCACGGGCTTCAAGGCCGATTGAAGCTCAGCGCTTGCCCGCAGCCGGCGCAGGCGTCTTGGGCGAGTAGTCGCAGTACGGCGCCACCAGGCACTCCCAGCAGCGTGGCTTGCGGGCCTGGCAGACGTAGCGGCCCAGCAGGATGAGCCAGTGGTGCGAGTCCACGGCATAGGCCGGCGGCACGCGCTTCATGAGCTGCATTTCCACCGCCAGCGGCGTCTTGCCCGGCGCCAGGCCCGTGCGGTTGCCCACGCGGAAGATGTGCGTGTCCACGGCCATGGTGGGCTGGCCAAAGGCGACGTTCAGCACCACGTTGGCCGTCTTGCGGCCCACCCCGGGCAGGGCTTCCAGTTCCTCGCGCGTGCGCGGCACCTGGCCGCCGTGGCGCTCGACCAGGATCTGGCAGGTCTGCATCAGGTGTTTGGCCTTGCTGCGGTACAGGCCGATGGTCTTGATGTAGCCCTCCAGCCCTTCAAGTCCCAGGTCCAGGATGGCCTGGGGCGTATTGGCCACGGGAAACAGCTTGCGCGTGGCCTTGTTCACGCCCACGTCCGTGGCCTGGGCCGAGAGCAGCACGGCAGACAGCAGCTCGAACACGTTGGTGTATTCCAGCTCGGTCTGGGGCGAGGGGTTGGCGGCCTTGAGTGTGGCGAAGAAGGGTTCGATGCTGGTGGTTTTCATTGTGGGAAGCGCGTGTCCATCGATGTGGCGAGCATTGTCGTGCAAGTGTGATTTCTAGGACTGTTCTGGTTTTTGATGTCTGCGAGGGCCAGATAGTCTGGTTATGCCGTTGCGGCGTTGACGTGCTGGGGCCGCATGGCAATAGTGGGCCGGATCGATTCCGCCGACACCACACATACAGACAACACGCCACCAGGAGGGGGCGACCGCATGGCCACTCGCAAGATATCCGTTTCTCCCGCGATCGCGGCGGCGCAGACCCTGCTGGGTGATGTCCGCGACCTGATCGAGGCCGCGCGGCTTCGGGTGGCTTCCACCATCAACAGCGAAATGACCCTGCTGTACTGGCATATCGGCCAGCACATCCATGACTGCGAATCCGAGGTGCGGCAGGCCGGCTGCAGCGACAAGGTCCTGCCCTCCCTGGCCGGGCATCTGGTCCAGGGCTATGGCGGCAGTTTCTCGGAAAAGAACCTGTGGCGCATGGTGCAGTTCTCCACCACCTTTCCTGATGAGCCCCTGGTCATCTCGCCCACGCGGCAGTTGAGCTGGGCGCATTTCATCGCGCTGATTCCGCTCAAGGACGCCCTGCAGCGCGAGTACTACGCCAGCATGGCGAGCATTGAGCGCTGGAGCGCCCGCACGCTGCGCAGCCGCATCGATTCCCGGCTGTACGAGCGCACCGTGCTGTCCTTCGATGCGGACACGCTGGTCGCGCAGGAGCCCACGCAGCGAGCCACCGAGCGCATGTCGCCAGCGCTGTTCATGCGAGACCCCTACATCCTCGACTTCCTGGGGCTGCACGATGCCTGGCAGGAGGGCGACCTGCAGGCGGCCGTCATCCGCGAGATGGAAGCCTTTTTCCTGAAGTCGGGCATGGGCTTCAGCCTGGTGGCGCGGCAAAGGCACATGCAGATGGATGACCAGGATTTCCAGCTTGACCTGCTGTTCTACCACCGCAGGCTGCGGCGGCTGGTGGCGGTGGAGCTGAAGGTGGGCGAATTCGCGGCTGAGGACAAGGATCGGATGGAGCACTACCTGCGCTGGCTGGATCGGCATGAGCATGAGCCGGGCGAGGATGCGCCGCTGGGCATCATGCTGTGCTCGGGCAACAGCTCGGAGCAGATCGAACTGCTGGAGCTGGGCCGCGGCGGCGTCCAGATGGCCGAGTATCTGCCCGGCCTGCCTGCTCGCCATGTGCTGGCCCAGCGGCTGCGGGAGGCCACGCGCCGGGCGCAGTGGCACTGGGCACAGTGCCACCTGGAAGTCGGGCAGGGCTGAGCACGGGCGCCGGCCTGCAGTCCATCCCTTCCGTCTTTCTCTGCTTCTTCTACTTCGTCTTCTTACCCGGGAGGCAGCAGCTCCCGCAGATGCTCCACGAAGGCCCGCACTCCCTTGGACAGCGTGCGGCCTGCCAGCGTCTGCAGCTCGATGGCGCGTGCATTCATGCCGCGTTCGCGTATGGGCACCGCATGCAGTTCGCCACGGCGCACACGCTCGCGCATGGTGACCTCACCACCCAATGACAGGCCGCCGCCATGCAGCACGAAGTGCACCAGGGTCTCGAACTGGCCGCTGACCAGGGCAGGCTCGAACACCAGGCGCCGGTGGCTGCAGGCAATGTCGAACAGCTGGCGCGCGGTGTTGGCGTCCTCGGGCAGGGCAATGGCATGGGGATGCATCTGGGCCAGGGTGATGCTGGCATGCCGGGCCAGTGCGTGGTCGGGCCGCATGATGGCGACCACGGGCGAGACCTGGCGGTGCCAGACCTCGATATCGCGTGCCGCCGCACGGCTGTAGGTCAGGCCGACATCGGCCTCGCCGCCCAGCACGGCCTGGGTCACGGCGGCAGGTGCTTCCACGCGCAGGTGGAACTGCATGCCCGGGTACTGTTCACGAAACAGCGCCATGGCGCGCGGCAGGAATTCGATGGCAAAGCCGCCCGAGCTGCACACGCGCACCACGCCCCGGCGCAGGCCCTGCAGGGCCTCGATATCCGAGACCACGCGGTCAGCCTCCAGCGCACCGCGGCGCGCGTGGGCGGCCAGCAGCTCGCCTGCCGGGCTGGGCGCCATGCCGCGCGGGCGGCGCTCGAACAGCGGCACGCCCAGCATCTCTTCCAGACCGGCGACCTGGCGGCTCACGGCCGAGGGCGAGACGTTGAGCCGCGCGGCGGCATCGCTGACCGAGCCGCTGCGCACCACTTCGAGAAAGTAGCGCAGGGCCGTGTCCTGAAGGCGGTTGGAAAGCATATGGCTCCCATTTATGGTTTGCGGAAAACGCAACGATAAGCCGAGAAAATGGCGATTGTCGAAATATTTGCGCCTGCTTATGCTGACTTCGTTCTGTCACGAAAACGAGGAAATCCATGGAGTCAAGCACAAGCGCCGCTGCGCAGCAGCCGGATCTGGCCACCGGGGGTGGTGGCGTGGTGGAGATGTCGGCCGTCGCGCTGTCCAAGGCCATCCACGGCCGCGAGCTGTCCTGCCTGGAAGTGCTGGATGCCTACTGCGCCCAGATCGACCGGCTCAACCCCGTGGTCAATGCGCTGGTGGCTCCGCTGGACCGGGACTGGCTGCGCGGCCGCTCCCGCGAGCTGGATACGCTGCTGGCGCGCGGCCAGAGCCTGGGGCCGCTGCACGGCTTTCCGCAGGCGCCCAAGGACATCATGCCGGCCGCAGGCATGGTCACGACCAAGGGATCGCCGATCTTCGCGAACCAGCTGTCGCAGGCCGATTGCGTGGTGTTCGAGCGCATGCGCGCAGGCGGTGCGCTCTTCGTGGCACGCAGCAATTCGCCCGAGTTCGGCCTGGGCGGCCATACCTACAACCCGATCTACGGGACCACGCGCAATGCCTTCGATCCTTCGCGATCGGCAGGCGGCAGCAGCGGCGGGGCGGGCGTGGCCGTGGCGCTGCGCATGCTGCCCGTGGCCGATGGCTCGGACATGATGGGCTCGCTGCGCACGCCGGCCGCCTTCAACCATGTCTACGGACTGCGCACCTCGGTGGGCTGCGTGCCGCATGGCCCTTCGGAAGAGGTGTTCTTCCAGCAGTTCAGCGTGGCCGGTCCCATGGCGCGGGACATTCCAGACCTGGCCCTGCTGCTGTCCGTGCAGGCAGGCTTTGATGCGCGCCTGCCGCTGACCCGCCGCAGCGAGCCGCCCCAGGACTGGACCGCGCAGCTGCAGCGCGACTGCAAGGGCCTGCGCATCGGCTGGCTGGGGGACCTGGGCGGGCACCTGCCCACCGAGCCTGGCCTGCTGCAGACCTGCCGGGCGGCGCTGCAGCATTTCACGGCCGCAGGCTGCACGGTGGAGGAGGCCGTGCCGCAGTTCGATTTCGAGCGGCTGTGGCGCGCCTGGATCGACCTGCGCAGCTTCAGCGTGGCCGGCGCCAACGCCGCCTTGTACAACGATCCGGCCAAACGCGCCCTGCTCAAGCCCGAGGCCGTCTGGGAAATCGAGCGCGGTCTGGCGCTGCCGGCCATGGCCGTCTATGACGCGGCGCGCGTGCGCTCGGCCTGGTATGAAACATTGCGCCGCCTGTTCGACAGCTACGACTTTCTGGTGCTGCCCTCCGCCCAGGTCTTTCCCTTCGACGCAGCGCTGGACTGGCCTCACGCCGTGGACGGCCGCGAGATGGACACCTACCACCGCTGGATGCAGACCGTGGTGCCTGCCACCATGGCCGGCCTTCCGGCCCTGGCCGCGCCTGCGGGCTTCGGGCCGCAGGGCTTGCCTGCCGGGCTGCAGATCATCGGCCCGGCGCAGGCCGACCTAGCCGTGCTGCAGATCGGCCATGCCTATGACCAGGCCAGCGGCTTGTCGCGCGTGCGCAGCCCGCTGCTCGACTGAAGACTGACGACTGAATTGCCGCATTGAGCTGTTCCCAGGTTCCCGTTCCCTCGTTCCCCAGGAGATCCGTGCCATGGCCTTGTCCCGTTCCCGTTTTCTGTCGTGCCTGATGGCCGGCGCCGCTGTGCTTGCCTTGCCCTTGGCGCATGCCCAGGCCCAGTCCTACCCGGATCACCCGATCAAGCTGGTCGTGCCCTTTGCGCCCGGCGGCGCCACCGACATCCTGGGCCGCCTGCTGGCCACATCGCTGGGAGAGCGTCTGGGCCAGCCCGTGGTGGTGGAAAACCGTCCCGGCGCGGGCACCGTGGTGGCGGGCGCGCTGGTGGCCAAGGCGCCGCCCGATGGCTACACGCTGCTGCTGGGCGCCAGCACCACGCTGACGCTGAACCCCGTGATCCGCAACCCGCTGCCCTACGATCCGCTGCGCAGCTTCACGCCGCTGGGCCTGGTGGCCGACATGGGGCTGGTGCTGGTGGCGCACAACGAAACGCCTGCACGCACCCTGCCTGAACTCGTGGCCCTGGCCAAGGCCGATCCGGACAAGCTGTCCTACGGCTCCTTCGGCACGGGGTCGTCGGTGCACTTCGGTGGCGAAATGCTCAAGACCGCCACGGGCATGCGCATGGTGCATGTGCCCTTCAACGGCAGCTCGCCCAGCCTGACCGCGCTGATGGGCGGCCAGGTGCAGGTGGCCGTGGACACGGTGGTGGCTACCACGCCGCTGATCAAGGCCGGCAAGATCCGCCCCATCGCGGCCCTGGGCCCGCAGCGCCTGGCCCTGCTGCCCCAGGTGCCCACCGTGGCCGAAAGCGGCTACCCCGGCTTTGCCATGGACACCTGGTTTGCCTTCCTCGCACCGGCCGGCCTGCCCGCTCCCATCCAGAAGAAGCTGGAAAAGGCGCTGGCTGACACCATGGCCGAGCCGGCCATGAAGAAGAAGCTGGTGGACATCGGCCTGTCGCCCGCATGGGGTCCGGGCAGCGCGCTGCAGGAGCGCATCGAGCGCGAACTGCCGCAGATGCGCGCCGTGGCCGCCAGGGCCGACATCAAGGTGGATTGAACGCAGCTGCCTTCCGGGAGAGAGGGGGCAGAGATGGCGTCGTCCCCCTTGGGGGGCGCCGTGCAACGGGAAGGCGCGAAGCGACTCAGGGGACTTCTAATCGTGCAGGAAAGCTGCGGCAGGATTGGCGACAATGCAGGCTTCGCCTTTTCATCGCATCGACAACGAGAATCCTGCCCATGCAATTCGCCGACCGTCTGAACAACGTAGAAACCTCCGCCATCCGCGAGCTGTTCAAGCTGCTGGGCAAGCCCGGCATCATCAGCTTCGCGGGTGGTTTTCCGGACAGCGCCATGTTCGACGTGGCCGGCATCAGCGCCGCCTCCCAGGCAGCGCTGCAGCAGGAGCCGGGCGCCGCGCTGCAGTACGGCGCCACCGAGGGCTACCAGCCGCTGCGCGAGCAGATCGCCGCCTTCATGGCGGGCAAGGGCGTGCGTGAGCTGGCCCCCGAGCAACTGGTGGTCACCACGGGCAGCCAGCAGGCGCTGGACCTGCTGGGCAAGACCATGATCAACCCCGGCGACAAGGTCATCGTGGAAGGCCCGACCTTCCTGGCCACCATCCAGTGCTTTCGCCTGTACGGCGCGCAAGTCATCAGCGCGCCCATCGATGCCGAAGGCGCCCAGGTCGATGCGCTGGAAAAGCTCATTGCCGAGCACCGCCCCAAGCTGGTCTACCTGATTCCCACCTTCGGCAATCCCAGCGGCGCCATGCTGAGCCTGGAGCGCCGCAAGAAGGTGCTGGAGCTGGCCGTCAAGTACCAGACCCTGGTGGTGGAAGACGATCCCTACGGCGACCTGTATTTTGGCGAGGCGCCACCTCCCAGCCTGCTGGCCCTGTCCAGCCAGGTGCCCGGCAGCCGCGATTGGCTGGCGCACTGCGGCTCGCTGAGCAAGGTGCTCAGCCCCGGCCTGCGCATCGGCTGGCTGGTGGCCCCGCCCGAGCTGCTGGCCCGCGCCGTGATGTGCAAGCAGTTCAGCGACGCCCACACCAGCACCTTTGCCCAGGCCACGGCCGCGCAGTACCTGAAGTCCGGCGCCATGCCCGCCACGCTGGCCCATGTGCGCGAGGTCTATGCGCGCCGCGCCAAGGCCATGGGCGATGCGCTGCGCGAGCACCTCGGCGATGCCGTGGAATTCCTGCAGCCCCAGGGCGGCCTGTTCCTGTGGGTGCGCCTGACCGGCAAGGGCGGCGCGCTGGCCGATGCCGGCGAGCTGGCCAAGCGGGCCATCGCCCAGGGCGTGGCCTTTGTGCCGGGCGCGCCGTTCTTCGCGCAAAACCCCGATGCCACCAGCTTCCGCCTTTCGTTCGCCACGGCCGACGAGGACAAGATCCGCGAAGGCATCGCCCGCCTGGCCCAGGCGCTCAAGGCGTGAGCGTGGCAGGGGACAACGAGCGCAGGGGCGAACGCGACGAGGCCCAGGCCCTGCAGGCGCGCGTGATGGAGCTGGAGATCAAGGCCAGCTACACCGACGACCTGCTGGAGCAACTGAACCTGACCATCTACCGCCAGCAGCAGCAGATCGACCGGCTCCTGGACGAACTGCGCGACCTGCGCCGACGGGTGCCGGAGGGCGGGCCCGCCGGCGGTGCGACCCATCTGCGCGACGAGCTGCCCCCGCACTATTGAGTGCGCAGGGCTGCATGCGAATGCCCAGGCCAGGCCCTGCCTGGGCATCTTTTCATTCAAGCGGCTTGTTGGCCACGTGCTTCATCTTGCCCAGGAACAGGCGCAGGAAAAAGCCCGCCATGATCAGGATGAAGACGATGACGCCCAGGCTCATCAGCCCGTAGTCGGTGGAAAAGAGATCGATCATCAGCTTCACAAGTCCTCCTGTGGTTTGTAGGTATCGGTGGGGTCCCGATCCGACTATCGCCGTGGCATGGCGTGGAGGGCTTGTGATGGGTCAACGCGGCGGCGGGGCGGGTTTGCGGCAGCGCAAAGGCCGGGTGCCCGGCTACCGCGGGCCAGCGTGCCAATGTTCCGTGCTGGCCGCTTTCAGATCTTCCCAATCGTCGGGCGGATGGCCGCGTCCGAGCATTTTTTCGAAAACTGCATAGGGGTCGGATGCGCTGCCCGACGAGCGAAGGGTCTGCTCGTCGTTGACCCATGCGAAGACGATCACCCTGGAGCGGGAGTCGTACCGGAAGAACAGCCTGAACCTTCTGCCGATCTTGGCCCGCCGCCAGTGGCGGTGGCTGGCTCCCAGCGTATTGCCCTGGCGGTATTCGTCGCGTGAGGGATCGCCGGGAATCACTTCCAGCATCAACTGGCTCAGAGCCCTGAACAGTTTGACGTTGGCATTGGAGCCGAAGTCTTGCGGACTGTTGTGCTCTGCGCGTCGGGCGGCCTGGTGCAATTTGCGCAACTGTTCCACCACGCAGTCATGGAACAGCAGGGTCCAGCCGTGGCGCTGCATCAGATCACCACATCGCCCTGGATATCGTCATCCAGGTCCACCGTACGACCTGCGAGCGCAAGCATGTCGCGGGCCAGGTCGTCGGGCAGGCTCTGGAGCCTTTGGCCGGACTGGATATCGGCAGCCAGCAGATCGAGGAAGGCCGCTATGGCGGGGTCCTGATGCCCTTCTTCGGCGCGGCTGACAACGACCAGGCCATCCTCGCGCAGTCGGAATGCAATCTTGCCGCCCGCATCGACGCCCAAGGCCTGGCGTATGGGCTTGGGCAGCGTGACCTGGCCCTTGGAGGTGAGGGTGGCCAGTTCATGGATGTCGGGCATGGCGCAATCCTTCACAAATGACTTGGGAGATGAGTGTAAGGAATTTTCCTTGCATTCGTCGATGCCAAGGACATCACCCTCGCATGAACGGCAAGGGCACCTCCGCAGGAATCGGGCAGGCATAGGGCCTGCCGCCGCGGCGCTCGAGCAGCTCCGCCTTGGCCTCGGCCATGCGCTCGGGCCGCTGCAGCAGGGCGATGGCGGTGGCGGCCATCACCTGGGCGGCGCGCACCATGCCGGCGTGGGCCAGGCCGGACTGGCCCTGCGAGACCATCTGCCAGGAATGCAGCGGCGTGCCGAAGGCGTAGCAGGCCACCCAGGCCTGGACGGTGGGCGTGATCCAGCTCACATCGGCCACGTCGGTGGAGCCGAACAGGGTGTCCTCCACAGCGGGATCGTAGGGCGCCAGGCCCTCGAACACGGCCGGCACCTTGCCGCGCAGCACGCTGGCCAGCGGGCGGCTGACCTGGTCTACGTCATTGCTGTCCAGCGTGGCCTGGAAGTCGCCGGCCAGGCTGTGCAGTCCGGGGTCCACGCGCAGCGGGCCCAGGGCCTGCATCTGTTCGTACATGACCTGGTTCAGCGTGCGGTTCTGCAGCAGGTTGGAGCAGGCCTTGTCGAAGACGATCTCCAGCCGGCAATCCGTCATCAGCGCGGCGCCGCGCGCCACGTTCTGCACGCGCTCGTAGAGTGCGGCCGCGTCGTGGTTGCGCGCGGCCCTCACCAGGTACAGCACCTCGGCGCGCGCCTGCACCACGTTGGGCGACAGGCCGCCCGAGTCGGTGATGGCGTAGTGCACGCGCGCATCGGTGGGCATGTGCTCGCGCAGGTAGTTCACGCCCACGTTCATCAGCTCCACGGCGTCGAGCGCGCTGCGGCCCAGGTGGGGGGAGTGCGCGGCATGCGAGGCCTTGCCGTGGAAGACGAACTTCGCCTGGATATTGGCCAGCGTGCTCTGGCTGAACACGCCGGAGAAGCTGGCCGGGTGCCAGGTCAGCGCCGTGTCCACATCGTCGAAGACCCCGGCGCGCGCCATGAAGGTCTTGCCCGATCCGCCTTCTTCGGCAGGGCAGCCGTAGTAGCGCACGCGCGCCTTGGCGCCGCTGCGGCGCAGGTGCTCCTGCAGCGCGATGGCCGCGAAATGCGCCGAGGTGCCCAGCAGGTGGTGGCCGCAGCCGTGGCCGGCCAGGCCCGGGCTGTCGGTGGACGGCGTGCAGACCAGGGCGCCGCTTTGCTGGTTCAGGCCCGACAGTGCGTCGTACTCGCCCAGGAACGCCAGCACCGGGCCCTCGTCGCCCCATTCGGCCAGAAAGGCGGTGGGAATGCCGGCCAGGGCGCGTGTGATGCGAAACCCGGCCTGCTCCAGCGCATCGATGTGCAGCTGGGCCGAAGCCGTCTCGGCATAGCGCAGCTCGGCCAGCGACCAGATGCTGTCGGCCAGGGCCGCCATGCGCGCGGACTGCTGCTGGAAGAAATCCTGGAGATGATCGACCGCGCTCATTCCGGCTTCACTCCTGCCTTGTCCAGCAGCGCCTTGTTGCGCTGCAGTTCGCTGGCGATCTGGGCAGGGAAGCGGCCCTGGTCCATCTCGGTGACCGATGCGCCCAGCAGCTTCAGGTGCTTTTGCACCTCGGGCAGGCGCACGGCCTTCGTGGACGCTTCCTGCAACTGCCGGACGATGGCGGGCGGCGTGCCGGCCGGCACGACCAGGCCGAACCAGCTGATGCCCAGCTCGTTGAGCTGCGCATAGCCCAGCTCCTTGAAGGTGGGTACATCGGGCAGATCGGGCGAGCGGCTGTCGCCCGACAGTGCCACGGGGATGAGCTTGCCACCCTTGATCTGGGGCATGGCCGAAGGCAGCTGATCGGTCATCACCTGCACCATGCCCGCCAGGGCGTCGTTGAGGGCCGGGCCGTTGCCGCGATAGGGCACGATCTGGATCTGGGTCTTCATGGTCTCGTTGAAGGACGCCACCATCAGATGGCCCAGCGTGCCCAGGCCCGGCACGCCCGCACTGTAGGCGCCGGGCTGGGCGCGCAGCCTGGCCAGGAACCCCGCGAAATCCTTGACGCCCATCTTGGGATGGACCATGTAGACCGATGGCATGGTCACCAGGTTGGCCACGGGCAGGAGCCTGCCTTCCAGCCTGGCGGCGCGCTTATACAGCGAGGGGTTGATGGTGGCCGTGCTCACCGTGGCCATGCCGATGGTGTATCCGTCTGGCGCCGCCTGGGCAATGCTTTCGGTACCGATCAGGCCACCCGCGCCGGCCTTGTTGTCCACCACCACGGGCTGGCCCAGCGTGCTGCGCAGGCCTTCGGCGATCACGCGCGCGACGATGTCGGTGGAGCCGCCGGCCGCAAAGGGCACGATGAGCTTGACGGGCTTGCTCGGATAGGCGTCGGCCGCATGGGCCGTGCGGGCCAGGGTGAGGCCGCACAGCGCGGCGCAAAGGCCCGCGCCCAGGGAAAGCAGGGTGCGGCGCGGCAGGTGAGAGAGAGGCTGTAAGAGGGGCTTGGCTTGCATGGCATGGACTCCATCGACGGGGAGGGAGCCGCAGCCTGGGCCGTGCCGGCTCCCGATGCAGGCGACTATAGAAATCCTGCCGCCCGCGTGGGCCACGGTATTTGTGCCAAGCTATAAGCCGTTCCGATAGCTTGCCCTTCGCCGCCTGTGGCGCGCCAGGGCCTGCCTGGGGAAAACACCAAGATTCCCATGAGCCACGATTTTGACGACCGCGAAGGCCTGGACGATGCGGCCACGCCCCAGGGCCGGCTGCTGTTCTCGCGCCTGACCAAGCATGTGCGCCTGCGCCAGCTGCAGCTGCTGGTGGCGCTGCAGCAATGCGGCTCGGTGGTGCAGGCCGCCGCCACGCTGCACATGAGCCAGTCGGCCGCCACCCAGGCGCTGGCCGAGATGGAGCGCGTGCTGGACATCCGCCTGTTCGAGCGCCATGCGCGCGGCATACGCCCCACGCTGGCCGGCCAGACCCTGGTGGACACGGTGCGCGGCGTGCTGGCCGCGCTGGAGGAGGTGGCGGAATCGCTGGCCGCCATTCGCCGGGGCGCCGCGGCCGCGCTGCGCCTGGGCGCCATTCCGGCGGCAGCCCTGGCCATTCTTTCGCCCCTGCTGGCGCGGTTCTATGCCGAACACCCCGAGGTGCATGTCGATGTGCACGAAGACGCCAGCACCCGGCTGCTGTCCCAGCTGCTGGGCGGCGGGCTGGACGCGGTGTTCTGCCGCGAGCCGGCGCTGCTGCCCGGCCCCTTCGTCTTCGAGCCGCTGCTGGCCGACACGGCCGTGGTGGTGGCCGCACGCTCGCATGCACTGGCCGGGCGCCGTGGCGTGCCGCTGCAGGCCTTGACCGGCGCGCGCTGGGTACTGCCCACGGCCAACATCGCCGTGCGCGGGATTTTCGAGGCCGAGGTGCTCCAGGCGCTGCCCGATGCGCCCTGGTTTCCCGTCTCCACCGTTTCCCTGCCGATACTGGAGGGCCTGTTGAGCCAGCCCGGCGCCGTGGCCCTGGTGCCGTTGAGCATTGCGCCGGGCCTGCAGACCCATGCGCGCGTGTGCCGGCTCGACGTGCAGCTGACGGGCCGGCTGGCGCCGCTGGGCGTGGTCCGCCGCCGCGACCGGGCGCCCGCCCTGCTGGACCAGATGCTTTCGCTGTGCGCGCAGGTTCTGCCGGCACCCCCGGCGCGCTGAAAGCGGGCGGCATGGCTTCTTGCGGCCCCCGGTTGCGGCCACAATACTGTCCGCGCGAAAACACGGCAGCACGGCCGGACCAGACAACAGAAAGCACGCAGAGGACCGCATGATCAATTGGTCGCTAGACGCCGATACCGTCACCCACAGCATCCAGCTGGCGCTGGCGCCGGTGTTCTTCCTGACGGCCGTGGCCGGCATGATAGGCGCCGTTGCCGGGCGGCTGGCCCGCATCATCGACCGCGCGCGCAAGCTGGAGGAACTGCTGCGCACGCCGCAGGAGGAGGAATTCATCGCGCGCAGCCTGACCGAGCTGCACTTTCTGCGCAAGCGCGGCCGGCTGGCCAATGTCTGCATAGGGCTGCTGACCGTCTGCGGCTTTTGCATCGGCCTGACCATTGCCCTGCTGTTCCTGGGCGAGGCCTACGGCATCAACGGCCATGGCTATGCGGTGCTGGGCTTTCTGTTCGGCGTGCTGATGTTTCTCTCGGCCCTGGCCTGCTTTCTCTGGGAAACCATCATGGCCACCAGCCTGCTGGACTTCCACACCCTGACCCGCGTGCGCGCGGCTGTGCGCACCATACAGCGGCCGGAACGCAACGACCAGGCCCAGGCTGAGCCGTCCACCCCGGCAGACGACACCGGCCGCCAGCCCTGAGCCGGGCGCGGACGGCGCCGCCGCCCCCTCACTCCATCGGGTCAAGACAGGCGGCTGCCGCCTGGATCACGCAGTCCGTCAGCCGCTGCAGGCTGGCCTGCGCATTGCGCGCATGGGCCCAGTACATGGGAATGTCCAGATCGTTGCCGGGCAGCAGCTCCACCAGGCTGCCTTCGGCCAGTTGCGCGCCGATCATCAGCGGCGGGTGCATGCCCCAGCCCATGCCCAGCTCGCAGGCCCGCGTATAGCCCTGGTTGGACGGCAGAAAGTGGCGCGGCGTGCTGCGCCGGCCTTCCGCGCCCAGGCGCTGCAGCCACTGGTCCTGCAGGCTGTCCTTGCGGCCGTAGCTCATCATGGGCGTGCGCGCCATGGCCTCGGGCGTGATGCCGTCCTTGAGGTAGCGGCGGATGAAATCGGGACTGGCGGCCGCCACGTAGCGCATGCGTCCCAGCGGCCAGGTGTTGCAGCCCGGAATGGCCGAGGACGTGGCCGTGACGGCCGCCAGCACCTCGCCCTCGCGGATGCGCTTGGCCGTGTGGTCCTGGTCGTCGATGCTGATGTCCAGCAGCTCGTTGCCGTCGCGCGTGAAGGCGGACATGGCGTCCATGAACCAGGTGGACAGCGAGTCGGCATTGACGGCCAGCTTGAGCGTGGGCAGGGCCGTCTGGCCCTCGGGCACCAGTTCGGGGTTCTTGCGGCGCAGGTCGTTTTCCAGCAGGGCGACCTGCTCCACATGCAGGCACAGGCGGCGGCCTGCCTCCGTGCCTGAACAGGGCTGGCCGCGCAGCACCAGCACCTGGCCCACGCGCTCTTCCAGCAGCTTGATGCGCTGGGAGACGGCCGAGGGCGTGACGTGCAGCTTGCGCGCCGCGCGTTCGAAGCTGCCTTCGCGCACCACGGCTGCCAGGGCTTCGAGTCCGGCGTAGTCGAGCATTTAGATATTCTTCATTTGATTGAGTAAATGTAATTTTACTTAACCATTTGCGAGCCAGACAATCCCTGCCCATGTGGACTGCAAATGTTTCTTCTTCCTGGCTGGCGGGCTTCACGGTCTGCCTGTCGCTCATCGTCTCCATCGGAGCCCAGAACCTGTATGTGCTGCGCCAGGCCGTGCACGGCCAGCATGTACGCGCCTGCGTGGCATGGTGCGTGGTCAGCGACGTGGTGCTCATCGGCCTGGGCGTGGCGGGCATGGCCCGGCTGCTGGGCGACAACCCCGATCTGGCCCGCTACCTGACCCTGGGCGGCGCCCTGTTCCTGCTGGCCTACGGCCTGATGGCGCTGTGGCGCATGGCCATGGCGCCCGATGCGCAGCTGGCCGCCTCGGGCGGGCAGCTGGCGCCGCGCGGCCTGCTGGGCGTGGTCTCCACGCTGGCCGTGATCACCTTGTTCAACCCCCATGTCTATCTGGACACGGTGCTGCTGATGGGCTCCATCGGCGCGCGCCAGGAAGGCGCGCTCAAATGGGTGTATGTGATTGGCGCCGCTTCGGCCAGCCTGTCATGGTTCGTGCTGCTAGCCTTTGCAGGCCGCCGCCTCAGGCGCCTGTTCGAGAAGCCGCGTGCCTGGCGGATTCTCGATGGCCTGACGGGGGTGATGATGCTGGCGCTGGCCTGGTGGGTGGCCGGCAGCGTCTGGGCGCCGGCCGGGGCCTGAGCCGGCCTGGGCCGGCCTGGGCCGGCCAGAAGCGGCAGGCTCAGCCCGCCGCCTGCTCCGGCTCCGGTGCCCAGGTGCCCACGGCCTCGATGAGGTTCCAGCTGTTGCACTCGATGCAGTAGTGGCCGGTGGTGCCGGTCTTCTGGCTCTCGGCCTCGATCACCACGCGGTGACCATGGCGCTGGGCCGGCGACAGCGGACGGATCTTGTCGTACTTGAACTGCTCTGCCAGATCGCCGCGAAAGGCGATGGTGATGCGGTCGCGCTTGGGGAAATAGTCGTTCTCGTACTTGTCGAGGGTGCGGATGGCCACCAGATTGGCCATGCTGTCCGGATGCGGTGCGCTCATTGAAGTCTCCCTGCCTGTGATGGCGTTCTATGTTCAAAACGATCTGATGACGGTGGTCAGGCATCCGTGGCTTGCGGCTGCAGCGGTAGCTGCAGCCCGGTCTTGACGCGTTCCAGCGCTATCGAGGTGGTGTAGCGCCGGATGTTGTCGTCCCCCGCAAACAGCCGAGCCGCCAGCGCCTGGTACTCCTCCATATCGGCAGCCGTGACGATCAATGAATAGTCGGCTTCACCGGTCACGTAATAACACTGCTGTACCGCGTCCTCCCGATCCACGCGTGCGCGAAAGGCCTGCGACAGATCGGGGCGCTCGTTGACCAGCTGCACGTTGATGAGCACGGTCAGCGGCCGGCCTATGCGCGCCGGATCGACCACGGCCACGTTGGCCGCGATCACGCCCAGCTCCTGCAGCCGCTTGATGCGCCGCTGCACGGCCGGCGCGGAAAGGTGCACGCGCTCGGCGATGAGGCGCTGTGGCGTGAGGTTGTCGCGCTGCATCACGTCGAGAATGGCGCGGTCGAAGGAGTCCAGGGCGATGGCGGGCATGGGCGGCTGGCGGCGAGAAGAGGAAAAGAGCGAATATTGCGTGAAGCGGCTCAAAAACGAGCTGTTTGCGCGGTGCGCTTGCAATATCGTACGCGCCATGACAACAAACATCACATGGAACCGCGCCTGGCCGCTGCTGGCCGTGCTGGGCTCGGTGACGGCGCTGGGCGTGGGAACGTCACTGGCCAAGCAGCTTTTTCCGGTGCTGGGTGCCCAAGGCACCTCGGCATTGCGCGTGGGCTTTGCCGCGCTGATCCTGGTGGCCATCTGGCGGCCCTGGCGCTGGACGCTGGCGCGGCCTCAGGCCTGGGCGCTTCTGCGTTTCGGCGTGGCGCTGGGCGCCATGAACCTGCTGTTCTACATGGCGCTGCGCACCATTCCCTTCGGCCTGGCCGTGGCCATCGAGTTCTCGGGGCCGCTGGCCGTGGCCATCTACCACTCGCGCCGGCCCGTGGATTTTGTCTGGCTTGCGCTGGCGGTGGCGGGGCTGGCCCTGATCCTGCCCATAGGCGGTGCCAGCGCCGGCGCCCTGGTGCTGGAGCCCGTGGGCATTGCCTGCGCCGTGGGCGCCGCCATCTGCTGGGCGCTGTACATCCTGCTGGGCCAGCGGCTGGGCAGCATTCCCAGCGGCCAGGCCGTGTCGCTGGGCCTGGTGTTCGCCGCCATGGTGGTGGTGCCCTTCGGCGTGGCCGAGGCGGGGGCCAAGCTGCTGCAGCCATCCATACTTCTTTTCGGGTTGATGGTTGCGGCCATCTCCAGCGCCTTGCCCTACACGCTGGAGATGATGGCGCTGCGCCGCCTGCCGCCCGCCACCTTCGGCATCGCGCTGGCAACGGAGCCCGCGATAGCCGCCCTCATGGGCATGCTGCTGCTGCATGAGCAACTGGTGGGAACGCAGTGGCTGGCCATTGCCTGCATCATGGGCGCGGCCATGGGCAGCGCCATCACGCGGCCGGCTGCTGCGGCCAAGGCGCCGGCGGAGGTGGCCTCCGCAGGCTGAGGCAGGGAATGCCAGCCACAAAAAAAGCGCTGCCCCGGCAGCGCTTTTTTTCGCAACGGTCGCAGCCGGAAAGGCTGCGGCCACTTCGCATTCAGAACGCGGGAACGACGGCGCCCTTGTACTTCTCGACGATGAACTTCTTCACATCAGGCGTGTGCAGTGCGTTCATCAGCTTGGCGATGTTGGGATCGTTGGCGCGGTCCTGGCGCGACACCACGATGTTGGTGTAGGGCGAGTCGGCACCTTCGATGAACAGCGCATCCTTGGTGGGATTGAGCTTGGCCTCGATGGCGTAGTTGGTGTTGATCAGCGCCAGGTCCACATCGCCCAGTGCGCGCGGCAGCAGCGGGGCTTCGAGTTCCTTGAACTTGAGCTTCTTGGGGTTCTTGGCCACATCCAGCGGCGTGGGCGTCAGGCTCTTGGGGTCCTTGAGCTCGATCAGGCCCTGCTTGGCCAGCAGGATCAGGGCGCGGCCGCCGTTGGAGGGGTCGTTGGGGATGGCAATGGTGGCGCCGTCCTTCAGGTCCTTGACGTTCTTGATCTTCTGCGAGTAGCCGCCGAAGGGCTCCACATGGACCTTGCCATTGGGCACGGCCACCAGCGAGGTCTTGCGGTCCTTGTTGTAGCTGTCCAGGTAGGGCTGGTGCTGGAAGAAGTTCACGTCCAGCTGCTTGTCCTCGACTGCCGCATTGGGCTGCACGTAGTCGCTGAATTCCTTGATCTGCAGATCGATGCCCTGGGCCTTCAGCGCGGGCTTGATGTGATTGAGGATTTCTGCATGCGGCACGGCCGTGGCACCGACCTTGAGCACGTCGGCGGCCTGGGCTGTCAGTGCCAGCGTGGCAATCGCGATTGCGGAGAGGGCTTTCTTCAACATGACCGGAGGACTTTCTTCAACGGGTTGCGATAAAACGCCGCCGGCCCGGGAGAACGGCTCCGCGTCGGGCTTGGCGGCAGGCAGGCGCATAGTCTAGTGCTGCGCCAGGGGCCGCGTTGAACATTTTTGATATTTGGTTATAAGGCTGTGGTTTTTTATGCGGATTCTTGCGATGGCGCAGCGCGTACCATCGCCGCCATGGACTCCGAAATGCTGCAAAAGCTGGTGCTGGTACCAATGCCTTATGGCAAGTACAAGGGCCGGCTGATCGCCGATCTTCCCGGCAACTATCTGAACTGGTTCGCACGCGAGGGCTTTCCCAAGGGAGAGCTGGGCCAACTGCTGGCGCTGATGCAGGAGCTGGACCACAACGGCCTTTCGCACCTGCTGCAGCCGCTGCGCGACGGGCGGCGCTGAAGCGCAAGGCCCCTGAACCGGGCCCTGGCCCGGCACAGGCTCAGGGCGGAAAGCCTTCCACGGTATCCCGCAACTGAACGAGTACGGCCTCCAGTTGCGGCAGAGGCACTGAACCCAGTCCCAGGCGCAGCGCATGCGGGGCATGGGGTGTCGTTGCGTAGGCGTGGGCCTGCGATACGGCGATGCCGCACTGGGCCAGCGCCGTGGCCGCCCGGTCCATCCGCAGCTCCCCGGGCAGGCGCAGCCAGAGGAAGAGCGAGCAGGGGTGGGCCAGCATCTGCATTCCTGCCAGCGCCTTGCGCGCAATCGCCTGCCGGCGCCGTGCCTCCTGCCGCATGCGTTGTTCCTGCTGCCGCACGGAGCCGCTGGCCATCCAGCGCGTGGCCATGGCCGTGACCAGGCCCGGCATGCTCCAGTGGCTGGCGCGCACCACGGCCTTGACGCGGCCTGCCCATGCCTGGGGCACCACCATGAAGCCGAAGCGCAACCCGCTGGCCACGCTTTTCGAGAGGCTGGAGACGTGAATGCAGCGCTCTGGCGCCAGCGTTGCGAGGGCTGCGGGCGCCTTGCCTGCCAGAAAGGCATAGGCAGCATCCTCGATCAGCAGGCAATCGTGGCGCCTTGCGATCTCCACCAGGCGCTGGCGCTGCGCCAGCGGCATCACCCATCCCAGGGGGTTGTGCAGCGTGGGCATGGCATGGATGGCGCGTATGCGCCGGCGTGCGCACAGCCGCTCCAATGCATCGAGGTCGGGACCCTCGTCAAGGGCAGGGACCGGCTGTAGGTCCAGGTCCTGGAGCTCGGCCAGCATCCTGAAGCCCGGGTAGGTCAGCGCGTCCACGGCCACCGCATCGCCGGGCCGCAGCAGCGCACGCACGGCAATGTCCAGTCCTTGCTGCGCGCCGTTGACCAGGAAGATGCGTTCCGGCTCGGCAGCCAGGCCGCGTTCGCGGGCAAGGAAGTCGGCCACGATGCGCCGCTCGTGCAGCCGGCCGCCGGGCGGCTGCTGGTGCATGAGCGCAGCCAGGTCGCCCGAAGCAGCCAGCTCGCGCAGCATGGAGCGCAACAGCCCGGCCTGCCCCGGCCAGGTGGGATGGTTGAAGGACAGGTCGGCCGTGTCCGAACTCAGGCGGGATTCGTCGCTGCCATCCCATTCGCGCTGCTGCGGCCGATCCCGCACAAAGGTGCCGCGCCCGGTTTCGCCGATGACCAGGCCGAGGGAGGCCAGCCGCGCATACACCTTGCTGGCGGACGCCACGGCCATGCCATGGCGGGCCGCGAGGTCGCGGTGCGTGGGCATCAGCGTGCCGGGGGCGAGCCGGCCGGCGCGGATGTCTTCGGCCAGCCGTTCAGTCAGCAGAGCAACGCGAGAGGCAGCCATGGAGTGTAGTTAGGACAATTTTTTGATTGTTCCAGTCTAGGTCATCACACTGGCGAGACGGGCATTCCCGGGCCTTGCCCTCCCGCTCCAGACAGGAAATCCATGCATCTTCCCCGCACTTATCTCCCCGTGCTCGACTATCTGCAGCGGCAGATCGAAGGGCGGCTTGCCGCAGACGAGGCCACGCACATGCGCTATCCGACCGCGATCTCGCAGATGCTGGGGTTTCGCATAGTGGCCGTCGGCGAAGCCATGGCCGTCGTGGAGTTCGACGCCGATGCGCAGCGCCATGGCAACCAGCAGGGCACGGTCCATGGCGGGATGCTGTGCGAACTGGCCGATGCTGCCATAGGCACGGCGCATTCCACTTTGATGGAGCCAGGCCAGAGTTTCACCAGCATCGACCTGAAGGCGGCCTTCCTGCGCCCGGTCTGGCGCTCCAGGCTGTGCGCGCGGGCGTGGGCCGAGCACCGTGGGCGCACGATCAGCCACTACCGCTGTGAAATCGAGCGTGATGATGGCAAGGCCGTTGCGAGCATCGCCAGCGCCGTGATGACGCTGCGTGGAGAGCATGCGCAAGGCCGTTGAAGCAGCCGCTGGACAAAACAGAAAGGCCGCGACAGGCGCGGCCTTTTGCAAGGAGCAGGCGGTTTACTTGGCGGCAGCGCGGGCGGCTTCTGCCTTGGCCTTGGCTTCATCGGCCTTGCGCTGCAGCTCGGCTGCCTCGGTTTCGGCGGCCTTGGCCTTGGCTTCGGCCTCCTTGGCGGCAGCGTCCTTTTCAGGGGTCATGGCACCGGCCAGCGCATTGCCGGCCATGGAGCCGGCAACGGCGCCCACGGCGGCGGCGCCCAGCGTGCCCATCATGCCCGGGCCTGCAGCACCTGCACCTGCAGTGGCAGGTGCCGCTGCCGGAGCGGCGGCTGCGGCGGGCGCGGCCGGCGTTGCTGGCGTGGCAGGAGCTGCTGGGCTGGCAGGCGTTGCCGCCTTGCTGGCGGTGGGCGCCGCAGGCGCTGCGGGCTGGGCAGGGGCCTTGCCGATCGACGCCGGGCGCACGGACTTGCCGCCGCTGCCCATGCGCTTGGCCTGGGCCAGCGTGGGCACGGTCAGCGATGCAATGGCCAGGGCGATCACGGAGGCAGTGGTGCGGAACGAAGTCTTCACGAAGGTTTTTCCAATCATGGTGGTCATGTGCACGGTCGGCGCAGGCGGGCCTGCGCCGGTCGGAGCGCCACAGGCCGCCCGTCTGCGGGCAGGCCTGCGGCCTTGGGTGTCACATGGGGATGGGGCAGGAGATTCCAAGCACCGGCATGCGGA
Source organism: Delftia sp. WSY_12 (assembly GCF_043104645.1). NCBI lineage: Bacteria > Pseudomonadati > Pseudomonadota > Betaproteobacteria > Burkholderiales > Comamonadaceae > Delftia > Delftia sp. WSY_12. The sequence continues at coordinate 179,617 of NZ_JBICKW010000009.1, read as the reverse complement.
TACGCCGGTGTGCAGCCTGCTGTTGTAGGAGAGCCACCGGCGCTGAGGCGGTGGCCTATGGGGCTGCGTCAAGCATTGTAGAAAAGACCGGGGCCTGCCGGAAAAGCAAGCCCACAAAACATTCTCAGCTATTGATTGCGGAGCAGTGCAGCGGCCTGCGCCAGCCCCCGCCGCCGGTTTTCAGCGCAGCACTTCCAGCAGGCGGTCCAGGCCGCCTTCGGTGATGGAGACCTTGGCCTCGTTGCGCACGCGCGGCTTGGCGTGGTAGGCCACGGACAGGCCTGCGACCTGCATCATGGGAATGTCGTTGCTGCCGTCGCCCACGGCGATGCACTGGTCGGGGCGAATGCCCAGCAGCGAGGCGACTTCCAGCAGCGTGCGGCGCTTTTCGGCGCCGTCGCAGATGTCGCCCCAGGGCTGCTCGATCAGGCCGCCGGTCAGCGCGCCATCGCGCATCTCCAGCACGTTGGCACGCACGAAGTCGATGCCCAGCATGCCGCGCACATGTTCGGCAAAGTAGGTGAAGCCGCCCGAGACCAGCAGCACCTTCAGGCCCGCAGCCTGGGCTGCGCGCACCAGGGTTTCGGCGCCCGGGGAGAGCTTCAGGCGCTCGGCCAGCACGCGGGCCATGTCGGCCTCGGTCACGCCGACGAGCTTGCCCACGCGCTGGCGCAGGCTGTCCTTGAAGTCGGTGATCTCGCCGCGCATGGTGGCTTCGGTGATGGCCGAGACCTCGGCCTTCTTGCCGGTGGCGTCGGCGATCTCGTCGATGCACTCGATGGTGATCAGCGTCGAGTCCATGTCGAACGCGATGAGCTTGTAGTCGGCCAGCTTCAGTGGCGGCTGGATGCCGCGGATCAGCAGTCCGGGCGCGAATTCGGTGACATCGGTCATGGGTGGGGCAGCAAAAAGGGACGGGCCGCCGGGCTGGCGGGTATCAGGCGCGAATCATATCCAGAGCCAGGGCCGCGCGGCGCAGTCACTGGCCTTGGCACTGCGGCGCGCCACGGCTTGTGCCTGGATGCGCCCTCAGGGCGCGGGCGGGCGGCGCAGGTAGATGGCGTCCGACCAGGTGGCCAGCCATTGGGGGCGAAACACCACGAAGATGGCCGTCACCATGCCGGTGACCACGGCATCGCCCCAGGCCATGAGCCAGCGCGCAATGCGCGACAGGTCCTCGTTGACACCGGGAAGCGAGTGGCCTGCGGCCTGCGCCAGCAGGGCCGAGATGAAGACGCACAGCACCGTGCCCGCAAAGCCGCGCGCGAGAATGAAGACAAAGATCTGGTGCGGCAGCCAGCGCCGCAGCGCCGCACCCCAGAGCATGGCCAGCGTGGCGGGCACGATGCCCTGCCAGACCGAGATGCCCAGCGCATCTCCCCAGCCCAGGGCCGGCGACAGCAGGGCGGCCAGCCCGCCCACGATGAGCAGCAGCGGCACGGCCAGAGGCCAGCCCAGCATGAGCACCACCAGCGGCGCCGAGGACCACTGCAGTTGCAGCGGCATGCGGTGCAGCGTGGGCAGGGCCCAGATCCAGGGCAGCAGCACGAGCACGCCCAGCAGCGGCGTGACCAGGGGCGAGGTCATGCGGTCCTGCGGGCCGCCCGGACCCGGGCGGCCGGCCAGCATGCGCCAGGGGCGCAGCCACAGCGCGGTGGCCAGGGCCAGCAGGGCGATGCTCGCTTCGAGGAACATGGCTGGAACGACGCGTTCTATGCGGGCTGGGCCGCCTTCGCTTCCACCAGCGGCTGGCCCAGGCTGCGCAGCACGTCGCGCACCATCTGGGCACGGTCCTTGGGGTTGTCCAGGGCACGCTCGATGCGCAGCTTCTCGTTGCCGGCCAGCTTGATGTGCTTGTTCTTCTGGATGAGGTGGATGATGGCCATCGGGTCCACGGGCGGCTGGGGCTTGAAGGTGATGTTGATGACGCCGGGCGCCGCATCCACCTTGACCACGCCGTAGGGCTGGGACAGCACGCGCAGGCGGTGCACGTCGATCAGCGTCTGCGCCTGGGGCGGCAGCTTTCCGAAGCGGTCCACAATTTCTTCGAGCAGGGTGTCGATCTGGTCGCTGGTGCGGGCCGTGGCCAGTTTCTTGTAGAAGGACAGGCGCAGGTGCACGTCGCCGCAGTAGTCGTTGGGCAGCAGTGCCGGCGCGTGCAGGTTGATGTCGGTGGAGGCCGACAGCGGGCTGAGCAGGTCGGGCTCCTTGCCGGCCTTGAGGCTGCGCACGGCCTCGGACAGCATCTCGTTGTAGAGCTGGAAGCCCACCTCCATCATGTTGCCGCTCTGGTTCTCGCCCAGCACCTCGCCGGCGCCGCGGATCTCCAGGTCGTGCATGGCCAGGTAGAAGCCCGAGCCCAGTTCCTCCATCTGCTGGATGGCCTCCAGCCGCTGCTGGGCCTGCTTGGTCAGGCTGTCCAGGTCGGGCACCATCAGGTAGGCATAGGCTTGGTGGTGGCTGCGGCCCACGCGGCCGCGCAGCTGGTGCAGCTGGGCCAGGCCGAACTTGTCGGCGCGGCTGATGAGGATGGTGTTGGCGCTGGGCACGTCGATGCCCGTCTCGATGATGGTCGAGCACAGCAATATGTTGTAGCGCTGGGCCACGAAGTCGCGCATGACGCGCTCGAGCTCGCGCTCGGGCATCTGGCCGTGGGCCACGGCGATGCGGGCCTCGGGCAGGATTTCCTCGAGCTTTTGCTTGCGGTTCTCGATGGTCTCGACCTCGTTGTGCAGGAAGTAGCACTGGCCGCCGCGCTTGAGCTCGCGCAGCACGGCCTCGCGGATCACGCCCGTGCCCTCGTTGCGCACAAAGGTCTTGATGGCCAGGCGCCGCTGGGGCGCGGTGGCGATGACGGACAGGTCGCGCAGGCCTTCCAGCGCCATGCCCATGGTGCGCGGGATGGGCGTGGCCGTCAGCGTGAGCACGTCCACCTCGGCGCGCATGGCCTTCATGGCTTCCTTGTGGCGCACGCCGAAGCGGTGCTCCTCGTCGATGATCAGCAGGCCCAGGTTCTTGAACTGCGTGGACTCGGACAGCAGCTTGTGCGTGCCCACGACGATGTCCACCGAGCCGTCGGCAATGCCCTTGACGGCCGCCGTGATCTCCTTGCCCGAGCGAAAGCGCGAGACTTCGGCCACCTTGATCGGCCACTTGGAGAAGCGGTCCACCAGGGTCTGGTAATGCTGCTCGGCCAGCAGCGTGGTGGGCGCGAGAAAGGCCACCTGCTTGCCGCCCGTGATGGCCACGAAGGCCGCGCGAAGCGCCACCTCGGTCTTGCCGAAGCCCACGTCGCCGCAGACCAGGCGGTCCATGGGCTGGGGGCTGATCATGTCCTGGATCACGGCGTGGATGGCGGCGCGCTGGTCCGCCGTTTCCTCGAAGCCGAAGTCGTTGGCGAATTGCTCGTAGTCCTGGGGCGAGTAGCGGAAGGCATGGCCCTGGCGTGCGGCGCGGCGTGCGTAGATGTTCAGCAGCTCGGCCGCGGAGTCGCGCACCTGCTCGGCCGCCTTGCGCTTGGCCTTTTCCCACTGCGTGCCGCCGAGCTTGTGCAGCGGCGCGTCCTCGGGTGAGACGCCCGTGTAGCGGCTGATCAGCTGCAACTGGCTGACGGGCACGTAGAGCACGGCGTTGCCAGCGTACTCCAGGTGCAGGAATTCCTGCACGGCCGGCGTGCCGTCGGGGTTCTTCTGGCCCATGTCCATGTGGACCAGGCCCTGGTAGCGGCCGATGCCGTGGTCCGAGTGCACCACGGGGTCGCCCACCTTGAGTTCGGACAGGTCCTTGATCAGTGCCTCGACATCGCTGACCTGCTCCTGCCGGCGGCGCCTGCGGCCCGTGGGGCTGGTGGCGAACAGCTCGGTCTCGGTGACGAAGTCCAGGCCTTCCTCCACCCAGGCAAAGCCGTTCATCAGCCCGGCAGTGGCAATGCCCACCTTCTCGCCCGCATCGCCCTGGAACTCGGCCAGCGAGTCGAAGACCGGCGGGTTCACGCCCGAGGCGCGGAAGAAGTCCAGCAGGCTTTCGCGCCGGCCATCGGACTCGGCCAGCAGCAGGATGCGGTGGGCGCTGGCGGCAATGTGCCTTTGCAGGCGCGCCAGACGGTCTTCCGCGCCGCGCACCACGGACAGGTCCTCCAGCTTCTGGAAGATGGCGCTGTCGGCCACGTCCTCGGTGCCTGGGCGCAGCGCGAGCTGGGCGTGCTCCTTGGCGCGCGTGTAGAACTGGTCGGCGGACAGGAACAGCACCTCGGGCGGCAGGGCCGGGCGCTCGGGGTCGCCCTGCACCAGTCGGAAGCGCTCCTTGGTGTCCTGCCAAAAGCGCTGGAAGGCCGGCTCCAGGTCGCCATGCATGACCACGGTGGCATCGGCGCCCAGGTAGTCGAAGACGGTGGCCGTTTCGTCGAAGAACAGCGGCAGGTAGTACTCGATGCCGGCCGTGGCAATGCCCTGGCCCATGTCCTTGTAGATGCGGCTGCGCGTGGGATCGCCCTCCAGCAGCTCGCGCCAGCGCTGGCGGAACTTGGCGCGCGCGTCCTCGTCCATGGGGAACTCGCGGCCGGGCAGCAGGCGCACCTCGGGCACGGGGTAGAGGCTGCGCTGGGTGTCGGGGTCGAAGGTGCGGATGGAGTCGATCTCGTCGTCGAACAGGTCCACGCGGTAGGGCTGCAGCGAGCCCATCGGGAACAGGTCGATCAGGCCGCCGCGCACCGCGTACTCGCCGTGGCTGACCACCTGGGAGACATGCTGGTAGCCGGCCAGCGTCAGCTGGGCCTTGAGTTTGGCCTCGTCCAGCTTCTGGCCGCTCTTGAACTCGAAGGTGTAGCCGGCCAGGAAGGAGGGCGGCGCCAGTCGGTACAGCGCGGTGGTGGCGGGCACCAGCACCACGTCGGCGCCATGCTCCTTGTCGCGCTGGTTGATGCGCCACAGCGTGGCCAGGCGCTCGCTGATCAGGTCCTGGTGGGGAGAGAAGCTGTCGTAGGGCAGGGTCTCCCAGTCGGGGAACAGCGCGCAGCGCAGGCCCGGGGCGAAGAAGGCCATCTCGTCGATCAGCCGCTGGGCATCCGAGGCGTCGGCCGTGACGATGGCTGTCACCCGGCCTGCCGCCTTCTCGCGCTCGCCCAGGCGGGCCAGCAGCAGGGCGTCGGCGCTGCCCACGGGGCGGGGCAGGGTGAAGCGTTTTCCGGGAGTGAGCTTGGGCAGTTCCATGGTGCTTGGACGTGGGCGCCGCAGCGCCTGGGCGAAGTAACGACAAAACCCCTCGGCACGCGCAGAGGGGTATCGAAGCATTTTAGCCAGCACGCATGGCGGCCATGCAGGCATGCCCGCATGGCCATGGCGGCACATGGCCGTCACTACAATGCGCCACCATGACAGATCTGCTTGCGGCGGCTGCGCCCGCATCCCTGGAGCCGGCCCGCCTGTGGGCCTTGATCCCCTGCGCTGGCACGGGCTCGCGCGCCATCGCGCCCGATGCGCCTGCGCCTGAACTGCCCAAGCAATACCACCTGGTGGCCGGTGCGCCCATGGTGGCGCACACGCTGGCCGCCTTTGCGGGTGCAACGCGCGTACACCACACGCTGGTGGTGATCGCGCCCGGCGACGATTTCTGGCGCCAGGGCCTGCCGGGCCCGTCGCCCACGCGCTACTCCACGGCGGCATGCGGAGGCGCCACGCGGGCCGAATCCGTGACCAACGGCCTGAAGGAGCTGCTGGCGCGCGGTGCGAGCGCGCATGACTGGGTGCTGGTGCACGACGCCGCGCGCTGCCTGGTGACGCCCGCGCTCATCGATGCCCTGATCGACGCCTGCGAGCACGATGCCGTGGGCGGCCTGCTGGCGCACAAGCTGCCCGACACGCTCAAGACGGCCGTGGCCGGGCCCAGCGGGGTGCGCGTGGCGGGCACGGTGGACCGCAGCGACAAATGGCTGGCGCAGACGCCGCAGATGTTCCGCATCGCGCCGCTGCTCGATGCGCTGCAGCACGCCGGCTCGGCCGTGACCGACGAGGCCAGCGCCATGGAGGCCGTGGGCCAGCGCCCGCGCCTGGTGCCCGGCGGCGCGCAGAACTTCAAGGTCACCTATCCGGACGATTTCGCGCTGGCCGCCGCCGTGCTGTCGCAGCGCGAGCGCAGCACCACGCTGGAGCGATACCGGGGCCAGCGCGACCATCCGCAGGCGTCGGGCAATCCATTTTTCTGAACCTGGAATGTTTCACATGAATTTTCGTATTGGCGAGGGCTGGGACGTGCATGCCCTGGTGCCCGGGCGCAAGCTGATCCTGGGCGGCATCGAGGTGCCGCACGAACTGGGGCTGCTGGGCCATTCCGATGCCGACGTGCTGCTGCACGCCATCACTGACGCGCTGCTGGGCGGCGCGGCGCTGGGCGACATCGGCCGGCATTTCCCCGACACCGACCCCGAATTCCGTGGCGCCGATTCGCTGGTGCTGCTGGTGGAAGCGGCGCGCCGCGTGCGCGCCACGGGGCTGGAGATCGGCAACATCGACAGCACCATCATTGCCCAGGCCCCCAAGCTGGCGCCGCACATTCCTGCCATGCGCGAGCGCATCGCCACGGCGCTGGGGCTGGCGCTGGACCAGGTCAACGTCAAGGCCAAGACGGCCGAAAAGCTTGGCCCCGTGGGCCAGCAGCAGGCCATGGAGGCGCGCGCCGCCGCCTTGCTGTTCCGCGCCTGACCGGAGGTGGCCATCCCCATGGCAAAAGGCCCCGGCGATCGGTCAACGATCGCCGGGGCCTTTGTATCTGCCGAACGTATCTGACGAACGCGCGCTGCGGGCTCAGTCCTCGCCGTCCAGGGCGCCGTCCTGCGCACGCGGGGGCAGCTGGCGCTTGATCTGCGGGCGCTGCAGACGCTGCTCGGGCTCGGCGCCCTTGGCCACGCCCGAGGCACGCTGCAACTGCACATGGGCAACCAGCCCGCCCGTGGAGGAGTTGGACAGCGCAAACACGCCGCCCATGCGCTGCACCGTCTTGTCCACGATGGACAGGCCCAGGCCCGCGCCCGCTGCGGCCGTGCGCGCGGAGTCGCCACGGAAGAAGGGCTGGGTCAGGCTGGCCAGCTGCTCGGGCGGCACGCCACGGCCATGGTCGCGGATGCGGATCACCACCCAGCTTTCGCGTTCCGATGCCGTCACATCCACGTGGGTGGTTTCGGTCTCGGGCGTCTTGCCGTAGCGGCGTGCGTTCTCGAACAGGTTGGAGATCACGCGCGCCAGTTCCACCTCGTCGGCCAGCACATAGACGCCTTCGGGCACGGCCATGCTGATCTGCAGCTCGCGGTGGTCCTGCACCGCATAGACGCAGGAGGACACCACGGCATGCAGGTTCACTGGGTTGAGGGTCACATGGTCGGGGCGGGCGTAGTCCAGGAATTTGTCGATGGTGGCGTCCAGCTGCACGATGTCGGCCACCATGTGCTCGCGCGCCACGTCGTCCACCACGCTCATCTCGGTCTCCAGCCGCAGGCGGGCGAGCGGCGTGCGCAGGTCGTGGGAGATGCCAGCCAGCATCACCGCACGGTCCTGCTCCAGCTGGGCCAGTTTCTGCGCCATGCGGTTGAAGCCGATGTTGACCTCGCGGATCTCGCTGGTGACGGCTTCCTCGTCCAGCTGGCTGGCGTCGAAGTCGCCATCTCGCACGCGGTTGGCCGCATAGCTCAACTGCTTGAGCGGCCGGTTGATCAGGCGCGCGATGGCTGCCGCCCCCGCCAGGGACAGCAGGCCGGCCGTGATCAGCCAGATCAGCCAGGTGCGCCCGCTGGCCGGCGTGAAGCGCGAGCGGTCCATCAGCAGCCAGGTGCGGTCGCCATTGATGGTGAAGCCCACCCACAGGCCGGGCTCGCCATTGACGCTGCGCGCCACGATGGTGCCGTAGCCCAGGCGGCGCGTGAGCTCCTCGGTCAGGCGCTTGCCCAGCGTGCTCTGGTCCAGCAGCTCGAAGCTGTCGCCAGGCTCGCGCGGCAGAATGCGCACGCCTTCCTGGTCGGCCATGGTCTTGATCAGCGAGACGCGGTTGATGGCATCCGAATGCACCAGGGCCGCGCGGCTGAGGTTGACCAGCGAGGCGATCTGCTGGGCGGTGTGCAGCGTGCGCGGCTCGAACTCGAAGGCGCGCAGCGTCTGCAGCCACGCCAGGATGCTGCCCACCAGCAGCAGGGCCAGCAGGCAGAAGGTACGCCAGAAAAGATTGAGTCCCAGCGGAGAGCGCGCAGTCATGCGCCGCTCGTAGTCGAGCGGCGCAGGGCTGGTGGCGTCATGGGGCGGGACGGTGAAGGAACTCATGGAAGCGGTTCGTCATTCTAGGGGCCGGCTGCGAGATTACGCCTGTGCCGGCCAGCCTGCGTTACCGGTTGTCTCGGGCGACAGGGTGAGGTTTTGGCGCTGCGCATTGTCAACGGCACATAAAACGTTACGGCCCCAACCCAGGGACGCCGAGCAAGAGCCGCCTCGCGGCGTGGGCGTCGTCCCCCTCTCGCGGAGCGAGAGAGGGGGAAGGCGCGCAGCGCCTCAGGGGGTGATGCATTTCAGTTCGCGCCGTCCGGTACGAACACATAGCCGACGCCCCAGACCGTCTGGATATAGCGCGGAGCGGCGGCATCTTCCTCGATCAGCTTGCGCAGGCGCGAGACCTGCACGTCCAGGCTGCGGTCGAAGGGCTCGAATTCGCGGCCACGCGCCAGCAGGGCCAGCTTCTCGCGCGACAGCGGCTGGCGCGGGTGGCGCACCAGGGCCTTGAGCATGGCGAATTCGCCCGTGGTCAGCGGCAGTTCCTCGCCGTTCTTTTGCAGCACGCGCGTGCCCAGGTCGAAGGTGAAGGGGCCGAAGCTCACCACCTCGTTGTCGCCGGAAGGCGCGCCCGGCGCTTCCTGCGGCGGGCGGCGGCGCAGCACGGCATGGATGCGGGCCAGCAGTTCGCGCGGGTTGAAGGGCTTGCCCAGGTAGTCGTCGGCGCCCACTTCCAGGCCCACGATGCGGTCCACATCCTCGCCCTTGGCGGTCAGCATGATGATGGGCGTGCGGTCGTTGGCCGAGCGCAGGCGGCGGCAGATGGACAGGCCATCTTCGCCGGGCATCATCAGGTCAAGCACGATCAGGTCCACCGTTTCGCGCAGCAGGATGCGGTTCAGCGCCTTGCCATCTTCGGCAATCATGATCTCGAAGCCTTCCTGCGTCAGGTAGCGGCGCAGCAGGTCGCGGATGCGCGCATCGTCATCCACCACCAGGATCTTGTCGGTGCGGTTGGTCGTAGTGGCCATGTTCATCCTCGGTCGGTCATTTGTAACAGCCGCCATTGTTACCAGCTTGCGCCGAAAAGTCTGGACAAACCCCCGAAATATTGCCGTGTGTTACAGATGTTGCGTTTAAATTTAGAACGGAAAATGTGTCTTTAGAATATTTAACTATGGATTTTCCATGTTGATGCATTTATCGTTGCAATAATGTTGTCAATGGAGGAGCCGGCAGGCCTGCTTGGCTCCACACCTGTCACCATCTGGCGGCATGCCGTAGCGAAAGGGCGGCATGCAGTTGTATCCCTGAACTACCTTTCATTTCAAAGGGTGAACGCATGAGCAAGCTTTCCAAACAGCTGTCCCGCCCCTGGGTCAAGTCCGTGGTCGCGGCCACTGCGCTGGCCTGTGCCAGCGGTGCCTGGGCGCAGAACGCCGCCACGGCGCCGGCACAGCCTGCCAATGTGGTGCAGTTGTCTGCAGAAGGCTCGGTGGACGTGGTGCAGGACCTGCTGACCGCCACCTTGTCGGCCACGCGCGAAGGGCGTGATGCCGCCACGGTCCAGTCCCAGCTGCAGAAGGTGGTCGAGGCCGCCATGGCCGTGACCAAGCGCAGCGCCCAGCCGGGCCAGATGGATGTGAGCACCGGCAGCTTCGGCATCTATCCGCGCTATGGCAAGGACAACAAGGTGGAAGGCTGGCAGGGCCGCGCCGAGATTCTTTTGCAGGGCCGCGACTTCGCGCGCATCACGCAGACGGCGGCCCAGGTGCAGGACATGACGCTGTCGCAGGTGGGCTTCGGCCTGTCGCGCGAGGCCCGTGAAAAGGTCGAAGGCGAGGCCCAGGCCAAGGCCATCGAGCAGTTCAAACAGCGTGCCACCACGCTGTCCAAGAGCTTCGGCTTTGCCAACTACAGCCTGCGCGAGGTCAATGTCAGCAGCAGCGACACCTCCGTGCCCATGCCGCGTCCGCGCATGATGGCCATGTCCGCCAAGGCCGCCGGCGCGGAAATGGATGCCGTGTCCGTGGAAGCGGGCAAGGCGCAGGTGATGGTCCACGTGTCGGGCTCGGTGCAGATGTATTGAGCAGGCGTGGGCCGCCCATGAATAAAGGAGCGCCGTGGCGCTCCTTTTTTGACGTGAACCGGTGCTGGCGCGCTTACTGCGCCGCCCAGCCGCCATCCATGTTCCAGGCCACGCCGCGCACGTTGGCTGCGGCGGGCGAGCAGAAGAACACCGCCAGTTCGCCCAGTTCCTCGGGCGTGGTGAACTGCATGGAGGGCTCTTTCTCGCCCAGCAGCAGCTTCTTGGCTTCTTCGTTGCTGATGCCGTGCTGCTCGGCCTTGGCGTCCACCTGCTTTTGCACCAGTGGCGTCAGCACCCAGCCGGGGCAGATGGCGTTGCAGGTGATGCCGGAGGTGGCGTTCTCCAGCGCCGTGACCTTGGTCAGCCCGACAATGCCGTGCTTGGCCGCCACGTAGGCAGACTTCTGCGCCGAACCCACCAGGCCGTGCACCGAGGCCACGTTGATGATCCGGCCCCAGCCCTTGCCGCCATCGGCCGCCTGCATCATGGGCAGGACCAGGCGCGAGGTGTGGAAGGCGCTGGACAGGTTGATGGCGATGATGGCGTCCCAGCGCTCGGGCGGGAAGTCTTCCACGCGCGCCACGTGCTGGATGCCGGCATTGTTCACGAGGATGTCGATCTGGCCGAAATTGCGCACGCTGTACTGGACCATGTCCTCGATGTCCGCCACGCGGCTCATGTCGGCGCCGTGATAGGCGACCTGGGCGCCGGCGGCCTGGCCTGCGGCCAGCACTTCGGCACGGGGGCCGTCCACATCGCCGAAACCATTGAGCACGATATTGGCGCCCTGGCGGGCCAGCGCCTTCGCGATCCCGAGGCCGATGCCGCTGGTCGAGCCGGTCACGAGGGCGGTCTTGCCTTTCAACATAGAGAGTCTCCGAATGAATGTACGATGCAACACAGCCATTATCGGCGCCGGCTCCGCGAATGCGTTTCCATGAATCATCCTACGCTGAACTACGTATCCTGCCCGGGGGTTGCCGGGCGTGCCTCACCCTGGAGCCGTACTGCCAGCCCGGCTGCTCAAGAGAATGCTTCGCACCGCATGGCTTATTGGGAATGGAATCGCACCGGCGATCCGCACCATCCCCATGTCGTGGTCTGCGTGCACGGCCTTTCGCGCCAGGGGCGTGACTTCGACGCGTTGGCCGAGCGGCTCAGCGAACGTGCCCGCGTGATCTGCCCCGATGTGGTCGGGCGTGGCGAAAGCGACTGGCTGCAGGATCCGACCGCCTACCAGGTGCCTCTTTACGCAGCCGACATGCTGGCCTTGCTGGCCCAGGTGCATGCGCAGGCGCCTGTCGAACAATTGGATTGGGTGGGCACCAGCATGGGCGGGCTGATCGGCATAGCGCTTGCGGGCCAGCCGGGGCTGCCGCTGCCGGCGCCCATTCGCAGGCTGGCGCTCAACGATGTGGGGCCTGTCATCGAGTGGTCTGCCCTGGAGCGCATAGGGCAGTACCTGGGCAAGGGCGCGCATTTTGAAAATCTTGAGCAGGCAGCCCATGCGCTGCTCTTGATTTCCGAAGGCTTCGGCCCACATAGCGAAGGGCAATGGTTGCGATTGACGCGACCTATGATGCGGCCGGCCGCCGATGGCGGCCTTGTCCTGCACTATGACCCTCAGATTGCGGTGCCCCTGCAGCACATGACGCGCGAGATGGCCCAGGCCGGCGAAGCGCTGCTGTGGCAGCTGTATGACCAGATCAAGGCACGCGTCTTGCTAGTTCGTGGTGCGCAGTCCGACCTGCTGACGGCGGCCACGGCACAGGCCATGGCGCAGCGAGGGCCGAAGGCGCATTGCGTGGAATTTGAAGGGGTGGGACATGCGCCCACCTTCGTCGCGGCAGGGCAGGTGGCCTTGCTGTGCCGGTTCTTATGGGGAGAAGAGCGCTTGCCAAGCACCATGAATCTTGCCGAGCAGGCCAGGGAGAGTGACGAATGAAGACTGCCAGCAGCGAGGCCGCCGTGCAGGCGCCTTCGCCCGGCGCAGCCGCGCCGGGCCAGGTGCCGTCGGTGCTGCCGCACCTGATCACGGCCACGTCGCAGACCCTGCCCGAACAGGTCAACGCGCTGGCGCGCGCGCGCAGCTTTGCCGAGCCGCTGATCGCCACCGAGACCATGGAGTCCGGTGAGAACACCATGGCCCATGCCGATGCGGTGGCTGCCATCCTCAAGACCATCGGCGGCTCCGAAACCATGCAGGCGGCGATCTATCTGGTGCATGCCAGCGTGCACCTCAATCGCCCGCAGGAAGTGATCGCCAAGGCCTTTGGCGAGAATTTCGCCACCCTGGCCGTGGAAACCAACAAGCTCATGCGCGTGCAGGAGCAGGCACGTGGCGCCGAGCTGGGCGGCCAGTACCTGGACGATGAGGCCACGCAGACCGAGAACGTGCGCAAGATGCTGCTGGGTTTCTCGCGCGACCTGCGCGTGGTGCTGCTGCGGCTGGCGTCGCGCCTGCAGACGCTGCGCTACTACGCAGCCAGCAAGCGCCCGGTCTCGCCCGGCATTGCGCGCGAGGCGCTGACGGTGTTTGCGCCGCTGGCCAACCGGCTGGGCATCTGGCAGATCAAGTGGGAGCTGGAGGATCTGTCCCTGCGCTTCCTGGAGCCCGAGACCTACCGCGAAGTGGCCCGCCTGCTCGATGAAAAGCGTGTGGAGCGTGAAGCCTATATGGAGCAGATGCGCGCACGGCTGGAGGCCGACCTGCGCGCGCACAGCATCAGCGCCACCGTGCAAGGCAGGCCCAAGCACATCTACAGCATCGTCAAGAAGATGCGAGGCAAGTCGCTGAACTTCGACCAGGTCTTCGACATCCGCGCCATGCGTGTCGTCGTGCCCACGATCAAGGACTGCTACGCCACCCTGTCCTGGGTGCATGAGCAGTTCACGCCCATCGAGGCGGAATTCGACGACTACATCGCCAAGCCCAAGCCCAACGGCTACCAGTCGCTGCACACCGTGGTGCGCGACGAGACGGGCCGCGCCATCGAGATCCAGATCCGCACCCAGGCCATGCACGACCATGCCGAGCACGGCGTGGCCGCCCACTGGGCCTACAAGGAGGCGGGCACCAAGGGATACGCGGGTGTCACGGCCAGCAGCGAGTACGACGCCAAGATCGCCGTGCTGCGCCAGTTGCTGGCCTGGGGCAGCGACCTGGCGGGCGCCCACCATCGGGGCCTGTTCGAGGACCGCATCTACGTGCTCACTCCCGATGCGGCCGTCATCGAGCTGCCGCAGGGCGCGACGCCCGTGGATTTCGCCTATTCGGTGCACACCAGCCTGGGGCACCGCTGCCGCGGCGCGCGCGTGGACGGCGCCATGGTGCCGCTGAACACGCCGCTGCAAAACGGCCAGACCGTGGAGATCACCACGGTCAAGGAGGGGCGCCCCTCGCGCGACTGGCTCAACGCCGACCTCGGCTACCTGACCAGCAACCGTGCCAAGGCCAAGGTGCGTGCCTGGTTCAATGCCCAGGCCACGCACGAGACCGTGGCGCGCGGCCGCGAGGCGGTCGAGAAACTGCTGCAGCGCGAGGGCAAGACGGCCGTCAAGCTGGAGGAGCTGGCCGTTCAGCTCGGCTTCAAATCGGCCGATGCCTTGTTCGAAGTCGTCGGCAAGGATGAATACTCGCTGCGCAACATCGAGACCGTGCTGCGACCGGCCGAGGCGGAGGAGGAAGTCGAGGAATTCTCCCCGGTGCGCAAGGCACGCGGCACGGACTCGCCCAAGGGCGGCGTGCTGGTCGTGGGCGTGGACTCGCTGATGACGCAGCTGGCCAAGTGCTGCAAGCCTGCGCCGCCGGACGACATCCGGGGCTTTGTCACGCGCGGCAAGGGCGTGAGCGTGCACCGCTGCGACTGCTCCAACTTCCGTGAAATGGCAGCGCGCAATTCCGAGCGCGTGATTGACGTGGCCTGGGGCCAGCCCAAGGCGGCGGCCGTGGCCTCGGCCGTCTACCCGGTCGATGTGTCCGTGGAAGCGGCCGACCGGCAGGGCCTGCTGCGCGATATCTCCGAAGTCTTTGCGCGGGAGAAGACCAATGTCATCGGCGTGCAGACCCAATCCGTCAAGGGAACGGCCTGGATGACCTTCACCGTGGAAGTGGCCGATTCCGGTCGCCTCAACAAGGTGCTGGGCATTGTGGCCGCCGTGGCGGGCGTGCGTTCGGCACGGCGGCGCTGAGCCTGTTCGGGTATTTTTGCCGGAGCCCTGGAAAACCCGTGCTAGAATCGCTTTCTCGAACAAACACAGGCGCGTAGCTCAGCTGGTTAGAGCACCACCTTGACATGGTGGGGGTCGTTGGTTCGAGTCCAATCGCGCCTACCAATTTTCCATTGCCAGATGGAATGCAAAAAGCCTTCTGATCACTCAGAAGGCTTTTTTGTTTGGTTTTTTTTGTTTGTGCGCCCGCCCACGATGGGGAGACTTGCCGGTCAAGGAGGCGGGCAGGGCCCGCGCTCCTCTGTCAGGAGGTCAGGTGCCGACTCCGGCCTGTGCCTGCAGGTAGTCGTTTTGCAGCAGGTACATGCGGATGGCGTTGCGGTACTGGCCGTTGGCGAAGAACTCGTCGATCAGCACGCCTTCCTGCACGAAGCCTATGCGCGCGTAGATGTGGATGGCCTTCTCGTTCTCCTGGTCCACATGGAGAAAGATCTTGTGCAGGTTGAGCGTCTTGAAGCCATAGTCCAGCGCCAGCCGCGTTGCCTGGGCTGCGATGCCCTGGCCCTGCTGCTCGGGGGCGATGATGATCTGGAACTCGGCGCGCCGGTGGATCAGGTCGATCTCCACCAGCTCGACGAGACCGGCGCGATCGCCCTGGTGCTCGACGATGAAGCGGCGCTCGGTCTGATCGTGCACGTGCGCGTCGTAGAGCGCGGAAAGCTCGTCGAAGGTCTCGTAAGGCTCCTCGAACCAGTAGCGCATGATGGCGGCATTGTTGTTGAGCAGATGCACTGAGCGCAGATCTTCGCGCTCCAGGGGTCTCAGGCGGATGCTGTGATTCATGCGCTCATTGTGCGAGAGCCGCGGTATCCGGCTGCAGGCCACGGATTACCAGCCGGTAGATCAGATCGGCCGCCGTGTCGTAGTCGTCGGCGGTCAGTTCCGGCCGGCCCAGCAGCAGCGCGAACTGGGCCTGCTGGTCGGCGTAGGCCTGGGTCACGGACCAGAGGATGAACATCAGGTGGGTGAAATCCACGCGGGCAATCTTGCCCTGCGCCACCCAGCGCTCGAAGGCCTGCACGTCGGCTGCCAGCGCCGGGCCTACCTGGCTCGATATGGCCTGCCCGAAGCGGGGCGCGCCGGCCATCACCTCGCGCGTGAAGACACGGGAGCCATGGGGCCGCTCGCGCGAGGACCGCAGCTTGGCCCGGATGTAGATGCGCAAGGCCTCCGCCGGGTCGTCGCCGCGCAGCAGGTCGGACATGCCGGCGAGCCACTGCGTCAGCACATCGCCCAGCACGCGCAGATACAGGTCCTCCTTGCTGGCGAAGTAGTACAGCAGGTTGTGGCGGCTGAGGCCGGCGTCGTGCGCGATCAGTTCCAGCGATGCGCCTTCGAAGCCGTATTGCGCAAAGTGAAGCTCGGCCGTCTGCAGGATGTTCAGTTCCTTGCGCAGGCGTGCGGCCGTGGGTTTGCGCGTGGCCGATCGCGCCAGGGAAGGGGGCGCATTGTCAGAAAGGGTTGCCATTGCGCAGATGGTAAGTGGAGATAAGTGGCGCCATTTTGGTGCGATTGTCTGGCATCTTTCTTGCTGACGACTTTCTGGGTGATTTTACTGATTGGTAAATTTTTTCACCCGCGTAAATTCCGTTCCACCCCCAGTGCGCCCGACAAGAGGCGTCACTTGCACATGCGAGGACCACGATGAAACCTCCGAAGACTGTGTTGCTGGATCCGGGGCCTTGCAGGAGTTCATCCTGCGGGCCGCCTTGCGTTGTCCGAGATGGCCCGGCATGGCCCTGCATGCCGTGTCCCCCTTCACGCCCTCAATCCTGACTCTGGAGGATGCACCATGGATAGCCCCTCGCACCGCGCCTGCGGCATTGCCGCCGGCCGCCTGAACCTGGCCGACTACGCGGCCAATTTCTCCGACGCCCACCCCCCGCTGAACCGCGCCCAGGCCCTGATCGAGGCCGAGCGCTGCTACTACTGCTATGACGCGCCGTGCACCACGGCCTGCCCCACCAGCATCGATGTGCCGGCCTTCATCGCCCGCATCGCCCAGGACAACGTCCGTGGCGCGGCGCGCGAAATCCTCACGGCCAACCCGCTGGGCGGCATGTGCTCCCGCGTCTGTCCCACGGAGCAGTTGTGCGAGCAGGCCTGCGTGCGCAACACCCAGGAAGACAAGCCGGTCGAAATTGGTGCACTGCAACGCTATGCGACCGATGCCTTCATGGCCTCCGGTGGTGCACCGCTGTTCCAGCGTGCCGCCGCCACGGGCAGGAAGGTGGCCGTGGTCGGAGCTGGCCCTGCCGGCCTGACCTGCGCGCACCAATTGGCGCTGCAGGGCCATGAGGTGGTGCTGTTCGATGCCCGGCCCAAGCTGGGCGGGCTCAATGAATACGGCCTGGCCAGCTACAAGACCCCCGGTGATTTTGCGCAAAAGGAAATCGACTGGCTGCTGTCCGTGGGCGGGATCACGCCGCGCAACAACCAGCGGCTGGGGCGAGATTTCACGCTGGATTCGCTGCTGGCAGAGCATGACGCCGTATTCCTCGGCCTGGGCCTGGCGGGCGTCAATGCGCTGGGCGCGGCCGAGCCGCAGGCCGAAGGCTTGCGCAATGCGGTGGACTTCATTGCCGACATCCGCCAGGCGGCCGACAAATCCATGGTGCCGGTGGGCCGGCGCGTGGTGGTGATCGGCGGCGGCATGACGGCGGTGGATGCGTCCGTGCAGGCCCGGCTGCTGGGCGCCGACGAGGTCACCATGTTCTACCGCCGGGGCAAGGATGCGCTGTCCGCCTCCTGGGTGGAGCAGGAATGGGCGCAGACCCATGGCGTCAACCTGCGGCTGTGGGCCGCGCCCCAGGAGATCCTGGTGCAGGACGGCAAGGTCTGCGGCGTGCGCATGGCCTGCACCCGCATGGAGGGCGACAGGCTGCAGGTGACGCAGGAAGTGTTCGACGTGCCGGCCGACATGGTGCTCAAGGCCATTGGCCAGACCTATGTCGCCACGCCGGCGGGCGCGGCCATTGCCTTGCGTGACGGCCGTATCGACACCGACGACGAAGGCCGCACCAGCGTGCCGCGCGTGTGGGCCGGCGGCGACTGCCGCGCCGGTGGCCAGGACCTGACCGTGCAGGCGGTGGAGCACGGCAAGGTCGCCGCGCGGGCCATGAACCAGGCGCTGACCAGCGCCGTGGCGGCCGGGGTTTGAGCGGCTGTGCCCGCGCTTTTCAAGGAGCATCGACATGGCAGACATCAGCAGCCGCTTTCTGGGCATTTCCAGCCCCAATCCGTTCTGGCTGGCCTCGGCACCGCCCACGGACAAGGAGATCAACGTCACCCGCGCATTCGAGGCCGGCTGGGGCGGCGTGGTGTGGAAGACGCTGGGCGAGGACCCGCATGTGGTCAACGTGAACGGGCCGCGCTACTCCACCCTCATGGCGCAGGACCGGCGCGTGATGGGCCTGAACAACATCGAGCTGATCACCGACCGGCCGCTGCGCACCAACCTGGAGGAAATGACCCGCGTGAAAAAGGCCTGGCCTGACCGCGCGCTGATCGCCTCGCTGATGGTGCCCTGCGTGGAGGAAAGCTGGAAGCGCATCCTGCCCATGGTGGAGGACACCGGCGCCGACGGGCTGGAGCTGAACTTCGGCTGCCCGCACGGCATGAGCGAGCGCGGCATGGGCGCGGCCGTGGGCCAGGTGCCCGAGTACATCCAGATGGTCACGCAGTGGTGCAAGCAGTACAGCCGGCTGCCGGTGATCGTGAAGCTCACGCCCAACATCACCGACGTGCGCTTTCCCGCGCGGGCGGCCAAGGCCGGCGGGGCGGATGCGGTGTCCCTGATCAACACCATCAACTCGCTGATGGGCGTGAACCTGGACACCCTGGTCATGCACCCCAGCACCGACGGCCAGGGCTCGCACGGCGGCTACTGCGGCCCGGCCGTGAAGCCCATCGCCCAGAACATGGTGGCCGAGATCGCGCGCGACCCGCAGACAGCGGGCCTGCCCATCTCGGGGATCGGCGGCATCACCACCTGGAAGGACGCGGCCGAATACATCGCGCTGGGATGCGGCAATGTCCAGGTGTGCACGGCGGCCATGGTCTACGGCTTTCGCATCGTGCAGGACATGTGCGACGGGCTGTCCAACTACATGGACGCGCACGGCTTTGCGCGCATCGAGGACTTCCAGGGCCGGGCCGTGCCCACGGTCAGGGACTGGAAGGACCTCAACCTCAACCACATCGACAAGGCCGTCATCAACCAGGACAGCTGCATCCAGTGCGGGCGCTGCCACGTGGCCTGCGAGGACACCTCCCACCAGGCCATCACCTTCAGCAAGGAGGGCGGTGTGCGCCGCTTCGAGGTGGATGACACCGAATGCGTGGGCTGCAACCTGTGCGTGTCCATCTGCCCCGTGCCCGAGTGCATCACCATGCGCAGCCTGCAGCCGGGCGAGGTGGACCCCCGCACCGGCCAGACGGTCACCGGGGAGTATGCGAACTGGACCACGCACCCGAACAACCCCATGCGCCAGGCCGTGACGGCGCAGGGCTAGAGGGGGCATTGCGGCAGGTCGGCGCACGGCCCGGATCCGGGCCGACCTGGCACGAAATGCGCTTGATGGAAAAAGTCAGACCCTGGATCAGCAATGGATTGGTGATTTCTCTCTTCGAGAAGGAGCTTCGCAATGTCGCATGCCCCGCATTCCGGTGAGTCCGCAGGCAGCCTGTGGAACCACGACCTCGCACCCACGCTGCCGAGCCAGCGCACCTGGACCTGGTACCACTTCGCCGCCCTGTGGATAGGCATGGTGATGTGCATCCCGGCATACACGCTGGCCGCCAGCATGATCACGAACGGCATGTCGTGGTCGCAGGCGGTGATGACGGTGTTCCTGGGCAATCTCATCGTGCTGATTCCCATGCTGCTCATCGGCCATGCCGGGGCCAGGTACGGCATTCCCTTTGCCGTGCTGGCCCGTGCCTCGTTCGGCACCCACGGCGCCAAGCTGCCGGCCATGCTGCGGGCCCTGGTGGCCTGTGGCTGGTACGGCATCCAGACCTGGTTCGGCGGCATGATGATCTACACCCTGCTGGGCGTGCTGCTGGGCCATCCGCTGGAAGGCGAGAAGATCGCTGGCCTGGGCATCAATGTGGGGCAGCTGGTGTGCTTTCTGGTGTTCTGGGCGATCCAGTTCTACTTCGTGGTGCATGGCATCGAGTCCATCCGCAAGCTGGAGACCTGGACAGCGCCGCTCAAGATCCTGATCTGCTTCGTGCTGCTGGGATGGGTCTACCAGAAGGCCGGCGGCTTCGGCCCCATCATGGAGCAGCCTTCGCAGTACGCGCCGGGTGGCCCCAAGGCGGGCCAGTTCATGTCGGTGTTCTGGCCGTCGCTGACGGCCATGGTGGGCTTCTGGGCCACGCTGGCCTTGAACATTCCGGACTTCACGCGCTTTGCCAAGTCGCAGAAGGACCAGGTGGTGGGCCAGGCCATCGGCCTGCCCGTGCCCATGGGGCTGCTGGCCATGCTGGCGGTGGTGGTGACATCGGGCACCGTGGTGATCTACGGCAAGGCCCTGTGGGACCCCGTGGATGTCGCCAGCCGCATGACGGGCGCGGCCGTGCTGATCGCGCTGATCGTGCTGCTGATCGACACCGTGAGTGTGAACCTGGCGGCCAACCTGGTGGGGCCGGCCTATGACTTCTCCGCCCTGGCGCCCAGGAAGATCAGCTACCGCGTGGGCGGCTACATGACGGTGGCCATTGCCATCGTGATGATGCCCTGGAAGATCCTGGAATCGACCGAGGGCTACATCTTCACCTGGCTGATCGGCTACTCGGCACTGCTGGGGCCGATCGCGGGCATTCTGATGGTGGACTACTTCCTGGTGCGCAAAAAGCAGCTGGTGGTGGAAGACCTGTACAGGGAAGAGGGCGTCTACCGCTACTCCAACGGCTGGAACTGGGTGGCCGTGGCCGCCTTCGCCCTGGGCGTGGCGCCCAACCTGCCCGGCTTCCTGCACGCGGCGTTTCCCGCTGCATTCCCGAACGTGGGTGATTTCTTCAAGCATGCCTATGACTACGCATGGTTCATCGGCCTGTTCATTGCCGGCGTGGTCTACCGCATCGGCATGGCAGGCCAGGTGACCAAGGGCGCTCCCGCGCTGAGCAAGGCATAGGCCGGACCAACCAACAGGAGGCATGACGCTATGGGTCAATCACAGGGTTCGGTATGGGTGCGTGGCGGCACGGTGGTGAATGCAGACCGGCAGGAGAAGGCCGACGTGCTGTGCGTGGATGGGGCGATTGCGGCCGTGGGGCCGGATGTGGCGGCCCTGGTGCCGGCCGGGGCGCAGGTGATCGATGCCTCGGGGCAGTTCGTCATGCCCGGCGGCATCGATCCGCACACCCACATGCAACTGCCCTTCATGGGCACGGTCACGGCCGATGACTTCTACACCGGCACGGCGGCGGCGCTGGCCGGTGGCACCACCAGCATCATCGACTTCGTCATTCCCGATCCGCAGGAGCCGCTGCTGGACGCCTACCGCAAATGGCGCGGCTGGGCCGAGAAGGCTGCGGCCGACTACTCCTTCCATGTGGCCGTCACTTGGTGGAGCGACAGCGTCCATGCCGACATGGGCACGCTGGTGCGCGAGGAGGGCATCAACAGCTTCAAGCACTTCATGGCCTACAAGAACGCCATCATGTGCGACGACGAAACGCTGGTGAACAGCTTCAAGCGCGCGCTGGAGCTGGGCGCCATGCCCACGGTGCATGCCGAAAACGGCGAGCTGGTCTACCTGCTGCAGCAGGAAGTGGCCAAGATGGGCATCACCGGGCCCGAGGGCCATCCGCTGGCCCGCCCGCCCATGGTGGAGGCCGAGGCGGCCAACCGCGCCATCGCCATCGCCGGCGTGCTGGGCGTGCCCATCTACGTGGTGCATGTCAGCTGCACCGAGGCGGCGCAGGCCATTGCCGCGGCCCGTGCACGCGGCCAGCGCGTGTATGGCGAAGTGCTGGCCGGCCATCTGGTGATCGACGAAAGCGTGTACCGCGACCCCGACTTCGCCAAGGCGGCCGCCCACGTGATGAGCCCGCCCTTCCGGGCCAAGGGCCATCAGGAGGCCTTGTGGCAGGGCCTGCAGTCGGGCCAGCTGCACACCACGGCCACCGACCATTGCACCTTCTGCGCCGCGCAGAAAGCCATGGGCCGGGACAACTTCGCCAAGATCCCCAACGGCACCGGCGGCGTGGAGGAGCGTCTGGCCGTGATCTGGGATGCGGGCGTGAACACCGGCCGGCTGACGCCCAGCGAATTCGTGGCCATCACCTCGGCCAACACGGCCAAGCTTTTCAACATCTATCCGCGCAAGGGCCTGGTCGGCGTGGGCGCCGATGCCGATCTGGTCGTATGGGACCCTGCTGCCACGCACACCCTGTCGGTCAAGACCCAGCATTCCAAGGGTGACTACAACATCTTCGAGGGGCGCACCGTACAAGGCATGCCCAGCCACACCATCAGCCAGGGCGTGGTGGCCTATGCGCAGGGCGATCTGCGTGCCGAGAAGGGCAAGGGGCGCTATATCAAGCGCCCGGCCTTCGGCCCCAACTTCGACGCGGTGCAGCGCCGCGCCGCCACGCTGCAGCCCACGGCCGTGGCGCGCTGAAGCCCGCATGACAAGGAGACCGCAATGGATACAGATACCCAAGTGAAGCAGGACATCGCGCAGCTGCGCGTCAACGGAAGCCGGTTGTGGGACTCACTCATGGAGCTGGCCCGGATCGGCGCCACGCCCAAGGGCGGCGTCTGCCGCCTGACGCTGACCGACCTGGACCGCCAGGGCCGTGATCTGGTGACCCGCTGGGCGCGCGAGGCGGGCATGACGGTGACCATCGACAAGATCGGCAACGGCTTCATGCGCCGGCCCGGGCGCGACAACAGCCTGCCGCCCATCATGACGGGCAGCCACATCGACACCCAGCCCACGGGCGGCAAGTTCGACGGCAACTACGGCGTGCTGGCGGGGCTGGAGGTGGTGCGCACGCTCAACGACCACGGCATCGAGACCGAAGCGCCCATCGAGGTGGCCTTCTGGACGAACGAGGAAGGCTCGCGCTTCGTGCCGGTGATGATGGGCTCGGGCGTGTTCGCCAAGGCCTTCACGCTGGAGCATGCCTATGCAGCCACCGACTCCGAAGGCAAGACCGTCAAGGGCGAGCTAGAGCGCATCGGCTATGTGGGCAGCCAGGAACCGGGAGACCACCCGATCGGCGCCTACTTCGAGTCCCACATCGAACAGGGCCCGGTGCTGGAGGACAACGCCAGGACCATTGGCGTGGTCACCGGCGTGCTGGGCATCCGCTGGTATGACTGCGTGGTCACGGGCATGGAGGCCCATGCCGGCCCCACGCCCATGGCCCTGCGCAAGGATGCGCTGCAGGCGGCCGCGCAGCTCATGCAGGAAGTGGTGGCCTGCGCCCACCGCCATCCGCCCCACGGGCGCGGCACCGTGGGCATGGTGCAGGTCCATCCCAACAGCCGCAACGTGATCCCGGGGCAGGTCAAATTCAGCATCGACCTGCGCAACGCCACCGATGCCGACTGCGAAGCCATGGACGCCGACATCCGCGCCGTGGCCGACCGCATCAGCCGGGAGACGGGCCTACCCATAGCGATCAACCTGGTGTCCAGCTACCCCGCCCAACCCTTCCATGCCGACTGCGTGGATGCGGTGGCGCGCGCCGCCAAGGCCCTGGGCTACTCGCACATGCCCGTCGTCTCGGGCGCCGGGCATGATGCGGTCTACATGGCGCGGCTGGCGCCGGCCGGCATGGTCTTCATCCCCTGCAAGGACGGCATCAGCCACAACGAGATCGAGGACGCCACGCCGGCCGACATCACCGCAGGCTGCAATGTGCTGATGCACGCCATGCTGGAACGCGCCAGGGTGGCGGGTTGATCCAAAAAACTGCGCAACTTGCCCGGAAGCCCTGTTTTGCACTGCTATACTTGCGGCTTCAACAAACGACAGGCGCGTAGCTCAGCTGGTTAGAGCACCACCTTGACATGGTGGGGGTCGTTGGTTCGAGTCCAATCGCGCCTACCAAACACAGCAGTCTCACCAGGGGCTGCAAAAAAGAAATCCCGCTTCAAGCGGGATTTTTTTTGCCCCAACGGTTGCATGGCGGCCATTTGCCGTGTCGCATGCGTTGATCCCCATCAGGGTTACTGCTGCGCCGGGTGCTGCAGGTGCTGCCTAGAATCTGTTGCAGTGCAATAGCCGATTGCCCGCACGAGCCGGTGCAAGCAGGCGCAAACAGGTACAGCAGGTACAAGAGGAGAAGCATTGCAATGCAAGAGACGACAACAGCCGCCGCCCCCAGCGCCCAGCGCGTGATCAAGAAATACCCCAACCGCCGTCTCTACGACACCAACACGTCCTCCTACATCACGCTGACGGAAGTCAAGCAGCTCGTGATGGGCAACGAGCCCGTGGTGGTCAAGGACGCCAAGACGGGCGAAGACCTCACGCGCAGCATCCTGCTGCAGATCATTCTGGAAGAAGAGGCGGGCGGCGCCCCCATGTTCTCCGAGACCGTGCTGGCCAACATCATCCGTTTCTACGGCCACGCCATGCAGGGCTACATGGGCTCCTACCTGGAAAAGAACGTGCAGATGTTCACCGACTTCCAGAACAAGCTGGCCGAGCAGGCCCAGGGTACGTCGCCCGAGGCCTGGAGCCAGTTCATGCGCATGCAGCCGCCCGCCATGCAGAACATGATGAGCAGCTACATGGAGCAGTCGCAGAACATGTTCGCCCAGATGCAGGAGCAGATGCAAAAGCAGACCGAGCAGATGCTGGGCGCGCTCGGGATCAAGCGCAATAGCTGAGCTTGCAGGGATAAGTTCGGGGGCGGTTTACCAAGTTCGCGCAGAACTGGGACAATATCGCCCCTATGACCCCCACGAGCGACGCAACAACCATGACAACCCCTGCCGGCGCGGCCGCTCCGCGCGTGGGATTCGTCTCCCTCGGGTGCCCAAAGGCACTCACGGACTCCGAACTCATCCTTACCCAGCTCAGCGCCGAGGGCTACCAGACCTCCAAGACCTTCGAGGGCGCTGACCTGGTGATCGTCAACACCTGCGGCTTCATCGATGACGCCGTGCGCGAGAGCCTGGACACCATTGGCGAGGCGCTGGCCGAGAACGGCAAGGTCATCGTCACGGGCTGCCTGGGTGCCAAGGCGGGCAAGGATGGCGGCAACCTGATCCAGGAAGTGCATCCCAGCGTGCTGGCCGTGACCGGTCCGCACGCCACGCAGGAGGTGATGAATGCCGTCCACACCCATCTGCCCAAGCCGCACGATCCCTTCATCGACCTGGTGCCGGGCGCCTTTGGCGAGGCGGGCATCAAGCTCACGCCCAGGCACTACGCCTACCTGAAGATTTCCGAGGGCTGCAACCACCGCTGCACCTTCTGCATCATTCCCTCCATGCGCGGCGATCTGGTTTCGCGTCCGGTGGGCGATGTGCTCAAGGAGGCGCGTGCGCTGTTCGAGGGCGGCGTCAAGGAACTGCTGGTGATCAGCCAGGACACCTCGGCCTATGGCGTGGACGTGAAGTACCGCACGGGCTTCTGGGACGGCAAGCCGGTCAAGACGCGCATGCTCGAACTGGTGCAGACGCTGGCCGAGATCGCCGAGCCCTATGGCGCCTGGGTGCGCCTGCACTATGTCTACCCGTACCCCAGCGTGGACGAGATCATTCCGTTCATGGCCACGGGCCGCGTGCTGCCCTATCTGGACGTGCCTTTCCAGCACAGCCATCCCGATGTCTTGAAGCGCATGAAGCGCCCCGCCAACGGTGAAAAGAACCTGGAGCGCCTGCAGCGCTGGCGCGAGATCTGTCCCGACCTGGTGATCCGCTCCACCTTCATCGCCGGCTTCCCCGGCGAGACGGAGCAGGAGTTCGAGCACCTGCTGCAGTTCCTGCGCGAGGCGCAGATCGACCGTGCGGGCTGCTTTGCCTACAGCCCCGTCGAAGGCGCCGCCGCCAATGAGATCCCCGGCATGCTGCCCCTGGAAGTGCGTGAGGAGCGCCGCGCGCGCTTCATGGCCGTGGCCGAAGAGGTTTCCACTGCGCGCCTGCAAAAGCGCGTGGGCCAGACGATGCAGGTGCTGGTGGACAAGTCCGTGGGCCTGGGCAAGAAGGGTGGCGTGGGCCGCAGCTATGCCGATGCCCCCGAGATCGACGGCTTGGTGCACCTGCTGCCGCCCGAGAAGGCCAGCAAGACCTACAAGGTGGGCGACTTCGTGAAGGCGCGCATCGTGGGCACGCAGGGTCACGACCTGGTGGGCCAGCCCGTGTAAGGCCTGCATTCGCATCCCTGAAAAGCGGGCAAGGTTTTCCTTGCCCGCTTTTTTTGTCCTTGATGGTCCAAGGCCTGATTTTGATCAAGGCGTTCAGGTCGCTTCGCTGAAATGCTGTACCTACTTTGACGCAAAGAAAGGATGGCGCGAATGAACAGGACCATGAAGGCCGCCGTGGTGCGGGAGTTTGGCAAGCCGCTCACCATCGAGGAAGTCCCGGTGCCCAGGCCCGATCCCGGCCATGTGCTGGTGAAGATCGAGGCCTGCGGCGTCTGCCATACCGATTTGCACGCGGCGCAGGGTGACTGGCCCGTCAAGCCCAATCCGCCTTTCATTCCCGGCCACGAAGGCGTGGGCTATGTGGCCGCCGTGGGCGCGGGCGTCACCCATGTGAAGGAGGGCGACCGCGTCGGCATTCCCTGGCTGTACACGGCCTGCGGCCATTGCGAGCATTGCCTGGGCGGCTGGGAGACGCTGTGCGAGCAGCAAAAGAACACCGGCTACTCCGTCAACGGCGGCTTTGCGCAGTACGCGCTGGCCGATGCCAACTTCGTGGGCCTGCTGCCCGGCAGCGTGGACCTGATCGAGATCGCACCCGTGCTGTGCGCGGGTGTCACCGTCTACAAGGGCCTGAAGGTCACGGACACCAGGCCCGGCAACTGGGTGGTGATCTCGGGCATCGGCGGCCTGGGCCACATGGCCGTGCAATATGCCAAGGCCATGGGCCTGAACGTGGCGGCGGTGGACGTGGATGACGACAAGCTGGCGCTGGCCCGGCGCCTGGGCGCCCAGGTCACGGTCAATGCCATGACCACGGACCCTGCGGCCTATCTGAAAAAAGAGATCGGCGGCGCGCACGGCGCCCTGGTCACGGCGGTCTCGCCCAAGGCCTTCGAGCAGGCGCTGGGCATGGTGCGGCGCGGCGGCACGGTATCGCTCAATGGCCTGCCGCCCGGCAGCTTCCCGCTGCCCATCTTCAACATGGTGCTCAGCGGCGTGACGGTGCGTGGCTCCATCGTGGGCACGCGGCTGGACCTGCAGGAGTCGCTGGATTTCGCGGCCATGGGCAAGGTCAAGGCCACCGTGTCCACCGACCGGCTGGAGAACATCAACGACATCTTCGCGCGCATGCATGAAGGCAAGATCGAAGGGCGCGTGGTGCTGGACCTGAACGCCTGACGCTTTGCCCACCCCCAAAAAAACAGGCTTCCCTCGGGAAGCCTGTTTTGCATGGCGCACGCCTTACACCATGCGGCGGATCGGGCGCTTCTTCCACACCAGCTTGTAGTAGGCGGTCTGCAGGCACAGCGTCAGGGTGTAGGACAGCGGAAAGGCCATCCAGATTCCCATCAGCCCGAAGCTGCGGCTCAGCCACCATGCCATGGGCAGCTCCAGCACGGCGAGCACCGTGATGGTGATGGCCGTGGGAATGACCACATCGCCGCTGGCACGCATGATGGACGACAGGGCAATGAAGCAGCCCAGCAGCAGGCCGCTCCACAGCACGATGTACAGCAGCTCGATGGCCAGCACCAGCACCTGCTCGTCGGTGATGAACATGCCCAGCAGCGGCCGCGCGAACAGGCTGCCGATCAGGGCCAGGGCGGCACCCAGCACCAGGTTCATGCGTATGGCCGTGGCCGTGATGGCGCCCAGGCGCTCGCTGCGGCCAGCGCCGATGGCCTGGGCGCCGAGGATGGAGGCCGTGATGGCCACCGAAATGACCGGGAACTGCGCAAACGAGTTGATCTGGTTGACCGCACCATAGGCTGCCGTGGCGCTGGAGCCGAAGCCGTTGACCAGCGAAACGACGACCAGCCCGGCCATGGACGAGGCGATCATCTGCACGCCCGTGGGAATGCCCACGCGCAGGATGCTCTTGAGCAGGGTCCGGTCAATGCGCATGGCCTTCCACAGCGCGGCATTGGGCGCCAGCGGGCTGGCTATGCGGCGCAGCCGCCAGCCCAGCCAGGCCAGCGCCAGGGTGAAGCCCAGGATCATGGACACGCCCGCGCTGGCCACGCCCAGGCGCGGCAGGCCGGCCCAGCCCGCGATCAGCGCCGGCGTGCAGACCAGGCCCGTGCCGGTGGAGATCAGCAGGGCCAGCATGGGCGAGACCGTGTCGCCCACGCCGCGCAGCAGCGAGGTGGCCAGCAGGAACACGAACAGCCCCGGCATGCCCAGCAGCACGATGCGCGAATACAGCGTGGCCTGCTCCATGATGTCGGGCGGCGTGCCCAGCAGACGCATCAGCGGCTCGGTGAACAGTCCGCCGAACAGGGCCACGACGGCGCCGAACAGCAGCCCTATGCACATGGCCGTGCCTGCGATGGCGCGCAGCTTGTCGTGCATGCGCGCACCGTAGGCCTGGCCTATCAGCACCGAGGAGCCTGCGCCCAGGCCGATCACGAAGGCGATGAAGAGAAACATCACCGGAAAAAAGGCCGCGACGGCCGCCAGGGCCTGCACGCCCAGCATCTGGCCGATGAAGACGCTGTTGATGGTGCCCGACAGCGACTGCAGGATATTGGCCAGGACCATGGGGCCCAGGAACACCAGGAAGGTGCGCCACAGCGGCTGGGTGCCGTGGGCGATGGGCGGCCCGGCGGGGCTGGATGCGGCAGGCGCAGCAGCCTGGGGCAGAGGTTCGTTAGGTTTCGTCATGTTGTGTCTGTTAATGCGACGAGAAAATGCAATGGAAGGCGGGGGCTTCAGTCCTGCGCTGGCGATGGCGGCGATGGCGGCGAGGACCAGGCAGCGCTGCTCAGTTGCTGCAGATAGCTTCGCACATCCTCGGGCCAGGTGGCGGTGTGCCTTGCAAAGGCGTCGGCCTGGTGTGCAAAGAGGGCGCGGCTGGCGTCCTCGAAATGGGGCAGGTCGCCCGCCATCTCGCTCATGAATCGGTAGGCGGCCTCGGTGGCGGCGCGCACGGCATCCTGTGCGGCATGCTTGCCACGCGCCTCGTCCACCAGTCTGCGCAGTGCGCCGGAGGCGCCGCCGGGCTGGCGGTTCAGCCATTCCCAGTGCCGTGGCAGCAATGTGACTTCGCGTGCCACCACGCCCAGCTTGGGGCGGCCCACGCTGCGCGGTGCGGCGGCTTGTCCGGGTGCGGGCGATGCGGCCAGTTCGCTGCGCCAGTCCAGGTCCAGCCGCATGCCGCTGTGGTCGTCGAAAACCCACAGCGGCGGCGCCGATCCGCTGCCTTGCGGCTGCTGTTCATGGCTTTGCAGGAACTGCAGGACGGCAGGCCTGTCCCCCTGCAGCAGGCGGCCATGGCCCTGGAAGATGGTGTAGCTGGGTGCGGGCTCGGCGCCCGCCATGCAAGAGTCGGTAGTCATGTGCTAGATATTAGCCGGGTAAAATATGCAAGTCAATTAAACCCGGGTAAATATCTGCATGGATGCCGCGCGCCCAAAGAAAAAGCCCCTGGCAGAGACTGCCAGGGGCTTCGCAGAGGGAACTGCAAGCGTTGTTTAGACGCGCTTGCGGTACTCGCCCGTGCGGGTATCGATTTCGATCTTGTCGCCCTGGCTCACGAACAGGGGCACGGGCACTTCGAAGCCGGTGGCGATCTTGGCGGGCTTGAGCACCTTGCCCGATGTGTCGCCCTTGACGGCGGGTTCGGTCCAGGTGATTTCGCGTTCCACGGACGTGGGCAGTTCGCAGGAGATGGCCTTGCCGTCGTAGAACACGACTTCGGCCTGCATGCCGTCTTCCAGGTAGTTGATGGCGTCGCCCATGTTGGCGGCTTCCACTTCGTACTGGTTGTATTCGGCATCCATCCAGACGTACATCGGATCGGCGAAGTAGGAGTAGGTGCACTCCTTCTTGTCCAGGATCACGTTGTCGATCTTGTCGTCGGCCTTGAACACGACTTCGGTGCCCATGTTCGACAGCAGGGCCTTGAGCTTCATGCGCACGGTGGCGGCGCCGCGGCCACCGCGAGCGTATTCGGTCTTCAGGACGATCATCGGGTCCTTGCCGTGCATGATCACGTTGCCGGCGCGGATTTCTTGAGCGATTTTCATAGCTTGCTTGGCTGAGGTTGAAGCCGCTCAACAGGGCAGGCAAGCGAAGTCGCTGGGACGGTGCGCCTGCCGCAGTTCCGCGGCGGGTGCAACCCTGGTTGGTCGATGGCGGCCGGCTGGCGGTCGCCCGCAACGGCGCCTCCAGGGAGGCAAAACGTGCATTCTAGCTTTTTTCGGTCACGAAAGCTTGCAGCTGCTCAATCAATGGGGTCTGTTGCAGCAGCCGCAGGCGCGCCGCCTGCACGCATTCCTGCCATTGCTGCAGCAGCGCAGGCGTGATTGCGGGCAGGGTGCTTGCCGGTGCCATGCCGTTCCAGGCATGGTGGAAGGCGCGCAGGCTGGCCGGCGCCTGCAGCCAGTCCAGGAAGGCGTGTAGCTTGTCGTGGTGGGCGTCGTCGTGCTGGGGATAGATGTGCCAGACCAGGGGCTGGCCGGCCCACAGCGCGCGTATCAGCGAATCCTCGCCGCGCACCAGGTTCAGGTCGCAGGCCCAGAGCATCTCGTCGAACTGCGGCTGGGGGCAGGGCTGCAGCGCATGCCGGGTCACCGAACCGTGGTCTGCGGCGGTCACGCCGGCCATGGCCTGCTGCACCGCGGCTGCCGCGCGCCCGGGAGTCACCAGCAGATGCGTGGCCTGTGGTGCGGGCGGCGCAGCATGCAGCTGGCACAGCCAGTGCGGCAGGGCAGGCGGTTCGTAGCAGAACAGCGAGATGGCGCAATCGCCGGTGCCTAGGCCGTGGCGTGTGCGCCAGGCCTGCCGGCCCCCGGAAGCAAAGGCTGCCTGGCGCGCGGCCAGGTCCGGCTCGCGCAGCAGGCCGCCCGTGGCGGCCGTGAAGCCCGGGTAGAAGAACCAGCGCGTCAACCCCGCAGCCGGCCCCGACATCAGCGGCGAGGGCAGCCGGTGGCAGCGCTCCACATAGTCCTCGGCCGACAGGTACTCCAGGTTGATCCACAGCGGTGCGCGGCGCGCGATGGCCGCCAGAAAGGGCGGCGGAATCTCGCAGCCGAAGGCCTCGATGACCACATCGCCCACGGCCTGCGGAATGTCCTGCGCCTGCGTGGGCCAGCCGTGCATGCTGAGCCCGGCCGGGTGGGGCCGGGGCGCCATCCAGGCCAGGGCGCTGGCGTCGTCCATCCACAGCCGCACGCGCTGGCCGCGTGAGGCCAGGTCGGCCGCCGCGCGCCAGCACACGCCGATGTCGCCGAAGTTGTCTATGACCTGGCAGAAGATGTCCCAGGTCCGTGCAGCGGCCTGTTCTGGCAGAGGGGCCGGGGGGATGGGGTTGAAGGCAAGCATGGGAGTCAGGGCTCGCACAGGTGTTCGACCAGCAACTGCGCCACGGGCGGCAGGGCCTCCTGCGAGCGCACGCACAGCATCAGCTGGCGCTCGGCCCAGGGCTCGTCCAGCGCAATGCAGCGCAGCGGCAGGGCGCCCAGGTACAGGCGGGCACTGCCTTCGGGCAGGATGCCGACGCCCAGGCCCGAGGCCACCATCAGGCACAGCGCGTCATAGCCCGTGACCTTCATGCGCAGCCGGGGCTGCAGACCCAGGTCGGCCGCGGCGCGCGTGATCTGGTGGTTGAGCGCGCTGCCCGCGTGCATGCCCACCAGGTCATGGTCCAGCACCTGGGCCAGCCGCAGCGAGCGCCTGCGTACCAGCGCATGGCCTTGGGGCACGATGACGATGAGGCGGTCGCGCCGGTAGGGGCGCAGGCGGATCTTCTCGCCGTAGCTGCCCTGGTTGAGGATGCCGATATCGGCCTCGTTGTCGGCCACGGCGCGCGCGATGTCGCTGCTCACCCGCTCCTGCAGGCGCACGTCCACATGCGGATGCTGGTCCAGGAAGCGCTGCAGCTGGGAGGGCAGGAACTGCGTGATGGCCGAGATGTTGGCCATCACGCGCACATGGCCGCGCAGGCCGCTGCCGTACTCGCGCATCTGCTCGCCGATGCCGTCCAGGTCATTGAGCACGCCGCGCGCCATGTTCAGCAGTGCATAGGCGGCGGCCGTGGGTACGCTGCCGCGGTTGCTGCGGGTGAACAGCTCCACCTGCAGCTGGCTCTCCAGCTCGGCCAGCCGCCGGCTGGCGGCCGAGGGGGCGATGTGTTCGCGTGCGGCGGCGCGGGCGATGGCGCTTTCCTCCATCACGGCCACGAACAGGCGCAGCGAGATCGGGTCGAGTTTCATGGGGTGGCGATTATCGCCCGGCCCCGCCCGACCGGGTTCTGCCATGCCGGTTTGCGATGGCAGCGTCGCGCTTGAGCGTTTTGCGGCTGGCGCGGACGGCGGCAAGATCGGCGCCGCGGCAATGCCATCGGAGGCCGGCCGCAGGAGACAAAGAGGAAGCGCTAACCCATGACACAACAGACAAGGCAGGCCCCCACACCCGGCGCGCTCAGCGGCGTGCGCGTGGTCGAGATGGGGCAATTGATCGCCGGGCCGTTCTGCGGCAAGACGCTGGGCGAATTCGGCGCCGACGTGGTCAAGATCGAGGCGCCGGGCGCGGGCGATCCGCTGCGCAACTGGCGCCTGATCAAGAACGGCACCTCGGTCTGGTGGCAGGTGCAGTCGCGCAACAAGCGTTCGGTGGCGCTGGACCTGCGCCAGCAGGAGGGCCAGGACATCGCGCGGCGCCTGATCGCCGAGGCCGATGTGCTGGTGGAGAACTTCCGTCCCGGCACGCTGGAGGGCTGGGGCATGTCGCCCGAGCAGCTGCATGCGCTCAACCCCGGGCTGGTCATCCTGCGCATCTCGGGCTACGGCCAGACCGGCCCCTACCGCGACCTGCCGGGCTTTGGCGTGATCGGCGAGGCCATGGGCGGCCTGCGCCACCTGACGGCCGAGCCGGGCCGGGTGCCGGTGCGCGTGGGCGTGTCCATTGGCGACACGCTGGCCGCGCTGCATGGCGTGATCGGCGTGATGATGGCCCTGTACCACCGCAAGGTGAACGGCGGTGCCGGCCAGGTCATCGACGTGGCGCTGCATGAGGCCGTGTTCAACGTCATGGAAAGCCTGCTGCCCGAATACAGCGCCTTCGGCGCCGTGCGCGAGGCGGCGGGCAGTGCGCTGCCGGGCATTGCGCCGTCCAACGCCTATCCCTGCCAGGACGGCTGGGTGCTGGTGGCCGGCAATGGCGACTCCATCTTCAAGCGCCTGATGGCCACCATCGGCCGCCAGGACCTGGCCGACGATCCGCAACTGGCCGACAACGCGGGCCGCGTGGCGCGCATTGCCGAGATCGATGCCGTCATCGGCGGCTGGACGCGCACGCAGAGCGTGCAGGCCGTCATGGACCAGCTGGCCGCCGCACGCGTGCCGGCCGGCAAGGTCTACACCGCCAAGGACATTGCCGAAGACCCGCACTACCGCGCCCGCGACATGATTCTCAGCCAGCACACGCGCGACGGCGACGACATCGAGGTGCCGGGCATCGTGCCCAAGCTCTCGCTCACGCCGGGCACGGTGCGCACCAGCGCCCCCCATGTGGGCGACGACACCGACGCGGTGCTGGCCGAGGCCGGCCTCACGGCCGAACAGATTGCGCTGCTGCGCAGCAAGGGAGTGATCCAATGAACGCCGTCCACACCACGGATGTCTGGCAGGGCGCGGGCCGCCGCGTTTTCTTCAACGAGGTCGGCACGCGCGACGGGCTGCAGATGGAGCAGGCCTTCGTCCCTACCGAGGACAAGATCGCCCTGGTCAATGCGCTGTCACAGGCCGGCCTGTCCAAGATCGAGGTCACGGCCTTTGTCTCGCCCACCGCCATTCCCGCGCTGCGCGACGGCGAAATCGTCATGCGTGAGATCGAACGCCGCCCCGGCACCGTCTACACCGCCCTGGTGCCCAATGCGCGGGGCGCCGAGCGCGCCATCGAGGCGCGCACGGACGAACTCAACCTCGTCATGTCGGTCAGCGAGACCCACAACCTGTGCAACCTGCGCATGCAGCGCAACCAGTCGTTCGCGGCGCTGGCCCAGGTCGTGGCCACGGCGCAGCAGGCGGGCGTGCCCGTCAACGTCTCGCTGTCATGCTGCTTTGGCTGTCCCATGGAGGGCGATGTGCCGCAGCAGGAAGTCTTCGGCTGGGTGCAGCGCTTTGCCGATCTGGGCGTGCAGGGCATCACGCTGTGCGACACCACGGGCATGGCCTTCCCGACCCAGGTGCGCGCCATGGTGGCCGCCTTCCGGCAGCGCTGGCCGCAGCTGGGCATGACCCTGCATTTCCACAACACGCGCGGCATGGCGCTGGCCAATGTGCTGGCCTCCATCGAGGCGGGCGGCGACCGCTTCGATGCCTCCATCGGCGGCCTGGGCGGCTGCCCCTATGCGCCGGGCGCCTCGGGCAATGCCTGCACGGAGGACATCGTCCACGCGCTGCAGCTCATGGGCTACGACACCGGCGTGGACCTGGCGCAGATCGTCGCGGCCGCGCGCAGCCTGCCCGCGCTGATCGGCCATGACACGGCCAGCCAGATCGCCAAGGCCGGCGCGCGGCTGGACCTGCACCAGCCACCAGCCGACTTTGCTGCCATCCGCGAACGGGCTTTGGCCAAGGGCTGAGGCCGGCGCGCATTCTCATTCACAAGAACCGAGCAAACCAAGGAGACAAAGATGAAGAAGATTCAACGCAGACAGATCGCAGCCGTGGCCATGGCCATCGCAGGACTGGGCCTGGGCGGCACGGCCGCGCTGGCGCAGGGCGGCTACCCCGCCAAGACCATCACCATGATCGTGCCGGCCGCAGCCGGCGGCACCACCGACCTGGCCGCGCGCATGGCGGCCCAGGCGCTGGCGCCGGTGATCGGCCAGTCGGTGGTGGTGGACAACAAGGGCGGTGGCAACGGCTCCATCGCGGCCAGCCTGGTCAAGCGTGCCGAGGCCGATGGCTACACCCTGCTCATGCAGTACTCGGGCTACCACGTGATCTCGCCCCACCTGACCAAGGCCCGCACCTGGGAGCAGGGCGACTTCCAGCCCGTGGCCAATGTGCTGTCGGCGCCGCAGATCATCGTGGTGCGGTCCGAGCTGCCCGTGAAGACGCTGGCCGAACTCGTGGCCTATGCCAAGGCCAACCCGGGCAAGCTGAACTACGCCTCTTCCGGCAACGGATCGCTGCAGCACGTGACCGGCGCCATGCTGGAGCAGCAGGCCGGCATCAAGATGGTCCACGTGCCCTACAAGGGCACGGGCCCCGCGCTGCAGGACCTGCTGGGTGGCCAGGTGGACCTGACCTTCGGCACGGCGCCGCCCTTCATGCCCCATGTGCAAAGCGGCAAGCTGCGCGTGCTGGCCGTCACCGGCACGCAGCGCCTGCCCAGCCTGCCGGATGCGCCCACCACGGCCGAGGCCGGCTACGCAGGCGTCAACGCCACCTCCTGGTTTGCCGTGTTCGCGCCCGCCGCCACGCCCAGGCCCGTGATCGACAAGCTCACGGCCGACCTCAAGAAGGTCGTGGAGAACCCGGCCTTCAAGCAAAAGGCGCAGGAGCAGGGCGCCACGGCCGACTACATGAACCCGCAGCAGCTCGGCGCCATGGTCAAGACCGACTGGGCCAACTGGGCCCAGGTGGTCAAGTCCTCGAAGATCGAGGCCGAGTAAGAACCCGCAGGCCCGCTGCGGCGGGCCCGGGCAGCGGCCACAATAGGCGCATGTCCGAACCCCATTCCGATGAACTGCTGGCCCAGGTGGCAGCGCTGCCGGGTCTGCCCGGCGTCTACCGCTATTTCGACGCGGCAGGCGCGCTGCTGTACGTGGGCAAGGCCATCAACCTCAAGCGCCGCGTCTCCAGCTACTTCACCAAAAACCATGGCGGCACGCGCATAGGCCACATGGTGGGCAAGATCGCCCGCATGGAGACCACGGTGGTGCGCTCCGAGGCCGAGGCCCTGCTGCTCGAAAACAATCTGATCAAGACGCAGCAACCCAAGTACAACATCCTGTTCAGGGACGACAAGAGCTATCCCTATCTGAAGATCACCGGCGTGGCCGCGCGCGACGGCCGGGATGGCGAGCCGGCCCACCAGCGCTTCGCGCGCATGGCCTACTACCGTGGTGCCGTGGACAAGCGCCACCGCTACTTCGGTCCCTATCCCAACGCCTGGGCTGTCAAGGAAAGCATCCAGCTGCTGCAGAAGGTCTTCCGGTTGCGCACCTGCGAGGACACGGTCTTTGCCAACCGCTCGCGCCCCTGCCTGCTCTACCAGATCAAGCGCTGCAGCGGCCCTTGCGTGGATCTGATCTCGCCCGAAGCCTATGCGCTGGACGTTCGCAATGCCGAGGCCATGCTGCGCGGCGAGACCCAGGAACTGCTGCGCCAGCTGGAGGCCCGCATGATGGAGCACGCCGGGCGCATGGAATACGAGCAGGCCGCCGAGGTGCGCAACCAGATGACGGCGCTGTCGCGCGTGCTGCACCAGCAGGTCATAGAAACCGCCGACGACCGCGACGTGGACATCCTCGCCGTGAAGGTGCAGGGCGGCCGCGCCTGCGTGAACCTGGCCATGGTGCGCGGCGGCCGCCACCTGGGCGACCGGCCGTACTTTCCCGCCAACCTGGGCGATGCCGCCTCGGTCTACGCCGGCGAGGAAGAGGCCAATCTTGCCGAATCCGCGCGCCCGGTTGAGGACATCGTGCTGGAGGCCTTCATCGCCCAGCACTACACCGGCGTGGCCGTGCCGCCTGTGCTCATCGTCAGCCACCCGGTGGACAAGAAACTGCTGGCGCTGCTGAGCGAGCAAGGCGGCGTGCGCATCACCGCCGTG
Organism: Delftia sp. WSY_12; assembly: GCF_043104645.1. NCBI lineage: Bacteria > Pseudomonadati > Pseudomonadota > Betaproteobacteria > Burkholderiales > Comamonadaceae > Delftia > Delftia sp. WSY_12. The sequence goes on along the minus strand of NZ_JBICKW010000009.1, from coordinate 142,930 downwards.
CAGCAGCCGCGCGAGCAGCGGCGCATCTGGCTGGAGATGGCGCAAAAGAACGCCGACATCCAGATGGCCCGCCTGCTGGCCGAAGAAGGCTCGCAGCAGGCGCGCACGCGCGCGCTGGTCGAGGCGCTGGACCTGGCCTGCGAGAACCTCGATGAACTCACCATCGAATGCTTCGACATCTCGCACACGGCGGGCGAGGCCACGCAGGCTTCCTGCGTGGTCTTCCATCACCACAAGATGCAAAGCAGCGAATACCGGCGTTTCAACATCGAAGGCATCACGGGCGGCGACGACTACGCCGCCATGCGCCAGGTGCTGACGCGCCGCTACAGCCGCGTGGCCGAGGCGCAAAGAGAGGCGGGCGGTGCCGAGCTCACGGGCAAGCAGCCGCAACTGCCGGATCTGGTGCTGGTCGACGGCGGCAAGGGCCAGGTCAGCATGGCGCGCGAAGTCTTCGAGCAACTGGGCCTCGATGTCTCGCGCATCGTGGGCGTGGAAAAGGGCGAGGGGCGCAAGGTCGGCCTGGAAGAGCTGGTCTTTGCCGACGGGCGCGAGAAGATCTACCTGGGCTACGACTCGGCCGCGCTGATGCTGGTGGCCCAGATCCGCGACGAGGCCCACCGCTTTGCCATCACCGGCATGCGCGCGGCGCGTGCCAAGGTGCGCGTGAGCGGCGGCAAACTCGAGGAGATTCCGGGTGTCGGCCCCAAGAAGCGCGCGCGCCTGCTGCAGCGCTTTGGCGGCGTGCGCGGCGTGTCCGAAGCCACCGTCGAGGACCTGTGCAGCGTGGACGGCATCTCGGCCGCGCTGGCTGAAGATATCTACCGTGCATTGCATTGAAATGACCGTCCCGCAGGCTGCACCGCGGGCCTTGAAACAGAACCTCAAACACCAAGGTACGTGACACAATGGCGGCCATGTTTCTCACAATCCCCACCTTGATGACCTGTACGCGGATCGTCGCGATTCCGCTGATCGTCGGGGTGTTCTACGCGCCGTTCGATGTGGCGACCCGCAACCTGGTCGCCACGGTCATGTTCATCGTCTTCGCGGCCACCGACTGGCTCGACGGCTACCTGGCGCGCAAGCTCAACCAGACATCGGCCTTCGGCGCCTTCCTCGACCCGGTGGCTGACAAGTTCCTGGTCTGCGCGTCGCTGCTGGTGCTGGTGCATCTGCAGCGCACCGATGTGTTCGTGGCCCTGATCATCATCGGCCGCGAGATCGCCATCTCGGCCCTGCGCGAATGGATGGCCCACCTGGGCGCGGGCAAGAGCGTGGCCGTGCACATGCTGGGCAAGCTCAAGACCACGGCGCAGATGGTGGCCATCCCCTTCCTGCTGTACGACGGCCGTGTGTTCGGCATGATCGACACCGGCGTCTGGGGCCAGGTGCTGATCTGGGTGGCCGCGGTGCTCACCGTCTGGTCGATGGTGTACTACCTGCAAAAAGCCCTGCCCGAGATCCGCGCGCGGGTCACGCACTGAGGGCCTTTCCGGCCGTTCCCGGGATCCTGCGCCAGACACGTCAAACTGTCTGGCGTTGCTATTTTTTTGGAAGCATTTGAATCAGGCAGGGCAGCCGCTGCGGCGTCGTGGATGCGAAGCGGTGAGGCGCATTGCAGCACTGGCAAGGCCTGCGGCGGGCAAGTCCATTGTCAACCCTTGTCAATTCGTGAAGCCGCTAGCACCCGCTGCGCGCAAAAAACCGGCCGCAAAGCCAAAGCTGGCGCCAAAACCGCATAGAATCGTGCCCTGTCGTTGCGATGCACAGCGTGCATTGACACCTGGAAGGTCGATGGCTTTAATTCACCGATGCCTGCCCCGAGGCAAGCGTCGAACGGCAAGCCAGATTCCGTATCCGTCGCGCCGGGTTTCTGGTCGCGCCAAGTTGGTGGCCGCAGAGACATTCCATTCACTTATTTCTCCAGAGGCATCTTGTGAATAAAACCGAACTGATTGAGCACATCGCTAACAACGCCGACATCTCCAAGGCTGCGGCTGCTCGCGCACTGGATTCCACGATTGAGGCTGTGAAGAAAACCCTCAAAAAGGGTGGTACAGTGTCGCTCGTTGGTTTTGGTACATTCGCCGTTGGCAAGCGCGCCGCCCGCACGGGCCGCAACCCCCGCACCGGCGAGACCATCAAGATCAAGGCCGCCAAGGTTCCCAAGTTCCGTCCGGGCAAGGCATTGAAGGATGCCCTGAACTGACACCAGTCAAGGTGGGGTGCTTAGCTCAGTTGGTAGAGCGGCGCCCTTACAAGGCGTAGGTCGGCGGTTCGACCCCGTCAGCACCCACCAAGAACAAAAGGCGAACGAAAGTTCGCCTTTTCTATTTCTGCCACTGAAAGACAGACCATGTTCGAATCCATCCGCAAGCATTCCAAGTTCGTGATGATCTTGTTGTTCTTGCTGATCATTCCCTCGTTCATCTTCGTGGGGGTCAACCAGAACTACTTCACCGAATCCAGCGTGATCGTCGCGCGTGTGGATGGACATGAGATCAAACAGGCCGACTGGGAGAACGCGCACCGCATGGAAAGCGACCGCCTGCGCGCCGAGAACCCCAACGTCGACCCCAAGCTGCTGGATTCGCCGCAGGCGCGCTACGCCACGCTGGAGAAGATGGTGCGTGACCAGGTGCTGGCCGCTGCCGTGCAGAAGATGCACCTGGCCGCATCGGATGCACAGCTGGTGCGCACGCTGCAGGAGATTCCCGCGATTGCCGCGCTCAAGAAGCCGGATGGCTCGATGGATGCCGAAGCCTACCGCGCCCTGGTCGGATCGCAGGGCCTGACGCCTGAGGGCTTCGAGGCCAATCTGCGCCGCGAACTGTCCATGAACCAGGTGATGGGTGGCGTCACGGGCACGGCCTTTGCGACCGACGCCCAGGTCAAGCAGGCCATCGATGCGCTGTACCAGCGCCGCGAAGTGCAGGTGGCACGCTTCGAAGCCAGCGCCTACGCCAGCAAGGTCCAGCCCACCGAGGCCGACCTCAAGGCCTACTACGACGCCCACACCAGCCAGTTCCAGCAACTGGAGCAGGCCAAGGTGGAATACCTGCTGCTGGATGTGCCCAGCATCGAGGCCGGCATCACGCTGAGCGAAGACGATGTGCGTTCCTACTACAACCAGAACGCCGAGCGCCTGGCCGGTCCCGAGGAGCGCCGCGCCAGCCACATCCTGATCAACGCATCCAAGGATGCCCCCGCGGCAGAGCAGGAGAAAGCCAAGGCCAAGGCCGAGGAACTGCTGGCCGAGCTGCGCAAGGACCCCAAGCGCTTCGCCGAGCTGGCCAAGGCCAACTCGCAGGACGGCGGCTCCGCTGCATCGGGTGGCGACCTGGGCTACTTCGGCCGTGGCGCCATGGTCAAGCCGTTCGAGGATGCAGCCTTCGGCATGAAGGTCGGCGACATCAGCGACGTGGTGCACAGCGACTTCGGCTACCACATCATCTCGCTGGTGGACATCAAGAAGCCCAAGGCACCGAGCTTCGAGCAGATGCGTCCCAAGCTGGAGGCCGAACTCAAGCAGCAGCAGGCGCAGCGCAAGTTCGCCGAACTGGCGGAAGGCTTCTCCAACGCGGTCTACGAGCAGTCGGACAGCCTGCAGCCCGTGGCCGAGAAGTTCAAGCTCACCGTGCAGAAGGCAGACCATGTGACGCGCCAGCCCGGCCCCAACGTCAAGGGCCCCCTGGCCAATCCCCGTTTCCTGGAGGCGCTGTTCTCCAGCGATTCGCTCAACAACAAGCGCAACACCGATGCGGTGGAGCTGGGTTCCAACCAGTTGGTGGCCGGCCGCGTGGTGGAGTACACGCCTGCCCGCACGCTGCCCATGGCCGAGGTCGGCGACAAGCTGCGCACCCTGTATGTGGCGCAAAAATCCGCCGAACTGGCCAAGGCCGATGGCGAAGCCAAGCTCGCCGCATGGAAGGCCAAGCCTGACGCGGCGCAATTGCCCGCAGCCAAGGTGATCAGCCGTGACCAGCCCGAAGGCCAGTCGCGCGAAGTGGTGGACGCTGCCCTGCGTGCGCCCACGGCCCAGCTGCCTGCGTGGACGGGTGTTGACCTGGGCGCGCAAGGCTATGCCGTGGTCAAGATCAACCGCATCGTCGAGCGTCCGGCCGATGATGCGCAGGCGGCTGCCGCGCAGAAGCAGGACTTCCTGCGAAGCTCGGCCGTGGCGGAAGCTATGGCATACTACGAGCTTCTCAAGAAACAGCTCAAGGTGCAGATCAAGGTCCCGCGCCCCTGATGAGGGAAATTTCTAGAAAGACAGAAATTTCAGAAATCAAGCAGTTTTTTGGAATAGAATAGCGTTCTTCTACGGTGGCTGTAGCTCAGTTGGTAGAGTCCAGGATTGTGATTCCTGTTGTCGTGGGTTCGAGCCCCATCAGCCACCCCAAATAAAAAAATCCCCAGAGCAGAAATGCTCTGGGGATTTTTGCTTTGGGCGGCAGGTGGACTGCTTGTGCCCGGCAGCTTGTCCCCGGCAGCTTCAGGTGCGCCGGACAAGGTCCCTGCCGGCTGTGGCTGCATGGAGGATGGCGCCATCCTGCCCTTTGCCCGCTTCCCCCGATGCGCCGTTGTTCATGCTGCACCCGATCCGTCACGCAACACCTGTTCCAAAGCATTTGTCTGCTGGTTTTTGGCATATAATCGAATGCTTCAACGGTGGCTGTAGCTCAGTTGGTAGAGTCCAGGATTGTGATTCCTGTTGTCGTGGGTTCGAGCCCCATCAGCCACCCCAAACAAGAAAATCCCCAGTGCAGAAATGCACTGGGGATTTTTGCTTTGGGCGCAAACTTTATCTTCCTCGGGCTGGAAGCTGACGGGATATTCGCATCGCCAATTGCGCTGCGGCTGGATTGCAACCGCGCATGCTGCGGTGGATTTTCAGGCGCTTGGTGCGAGGCCTGCCTCCTGACTTCGGGACCTGCCCTATCGCCACCGTGGCCATGCCATGCCATGCCATGCCATGCCATGCCATGCCATGCCATGCCATGCCCGTTGCGCGGGCCGTCCCGCCGAGCTTGCGTGCACGGACGGCGGGCCGGGCTTGCTGGATGGGGTGTTGCGCTTTGCGCAGGTTTTTATAAGACAAGTCCTATATTTGTCCCATAACCTGTGTCAATAGGTGTTCCAAATTGCCTTTGCATTACGATTGCAAACATCAATCAAGAGCAATGGCGCAGGGCTTGCAAGCCTGTCGCATGGTTCCCCGGCAACGAGAAGCACGCTTGCATGAAAAACCCCGGTTACACGCGCAACGGCTGTCCAGGCGGCACATGGCAATGGCCCCGTGGCTTCACCCTCATCGAGATGATGGTGGTGGTGGCGCTGGTCGCGATTCTGGCCGCTCTGGCCGCTCCTTCCTTCATCGCTCAAATAGCCAACCAGCGCGTCAGCTCGGCTGCGCTCGAGTTGCAGTCGTTGCTGCAGCTGGCTCGCTCCGAAGCGGTCTACAAACGGGGGGAAAGCAGCTTCGTGGGCGCGGGGCAGACATGGTCCGCCAAGTCGGGCGGGCAACTGGTGCGCGAGGCCCGGGTGCCTGATGCCGTGACCGTCTCGCCCTCCGGTGATTCTTCCCAGGGTGTCCTGTTCGAAACCACGGGGACCGCCAGGCAGTTCTCCGGCGCCAGCACGCTGTACACGCTGACCGTCACGGCTCGCCATGCCACGCGCATGCACTGCCTGAGAGTGACTCGCGCCGGGCTTGTGCGCCAGCAGCGGCTGCCTGCCGGCGGCAGTTGCTGATGCGCGTGCAACGGGTCTGCAACATGTCCATTCCTTTTCCTTCTCGCAGGCAACGCGGCGCAGGCCTTATCGAGGTACTCGTCGCCGTGCTGCTGGTGGCCGTGGGGCTGCTGGGCGCCGTGCGCATCCATGTGCGTGCCATTGAATACACCGTGGATACCGAGCGGCGCCAGATGGCATCCATGCTGGCTTCCGAACTGCTGGAGACCCTGCGGGGGGACACCGCCACGGTCCTGGACGCGAAGGGCGTGCCCGTGGCGGAACTGGGCGGCTACCAGAAGCTGGAGGGTGCCGCGATGCCCGCGGCACCCGTGGCCTGCCAGCCTTTGCCGCAGCCGCGGGCGCAGCGCCTGGCCTGCTGGGGCGAGCGGGCCCGCAAGCTGGTGCCCGATCTCACCGAGGACCGCATCGACACCTCCTTCGCTGTGAGCGCCGATGCCGATGGCCTGGTGTCCGTGACGGTGGCCTGGCCGGTCAAGAAAGGCCAATGTCTGGATGGAAGCGACAATGAATTTTGCACATTCACGCTGCGGTCGCGGCTTTGAGCGCGGGCCGGGCGCACGGGCGTGCCGCATGCGCATGCCGTCCCAGGCGGGCCTGTCCCTGGTGGAGATTCTGGTGGCGCTGGCCATCGGCCTGTTCCTCGTGCTGATTGCCACCACCATCTACATGCAGGGGCTGTCGAGCTTCGGTTTTCGCGTGGGGCAGAGCGAGAACCTCGGCAACAGCCGGCTGGCGCTGGCCGTGCTGGACTCCGAGTTCTCCAAGGCAGGCTACAGGAGAGACCCTTCGCAGGCGATGTTCGACGCATTTCCTGCCGATTCCTCGCCCCATCCCAACGGCTGCCAGTTCGCCCAGGGACAGGCGCTCTACGCGGCTGACGCGCAGACCATCTGCCTTCGCTTCCAGCCCCGGGACGCTGCGGAAACCGATTGTGCGGGCACGCCGGCGAACCTGGGAGCCGCGGGCCCCTATGACGCTCCGGCGCCGGCGACCGGCATGTTCGCGGAGAAATACACCGTCGAAAGTGGTGTGCTGGTCTGCCGGGCCGCGCAGGAGGTTGTGCCGCTTGCCGATGGCGTGCGGGCGGTGCATTTCGAGTTCGGCATCGATCGGCAGACAGCGCCCGGCGCGATACGCAGGGTCGATGCCTTCGCGGCCACGTTGCCCGGGCAGCAGGAAGCCATCCGGTCCCTGCGCCTTGCCCTCTTGCTGGAAAGCTCCGGCAAGGTGACGCAGGGCATGACCTCCACCGTCTGCGAGCGTTGGGCGCAACTGGGCGGCGCCCTGGCCCGATGCGATGCGAATGCCGGCTCCCTGCTGCAACTGGCCACCGGCACGCTCACCCTGAGGAATCTGATGCCATGACCGCGCTGATCCGAGCCCGGAGCCGCCGCTGCATGTCCTGTGTCCTGCACGGGCGCCAGCGCGGCAATGCCTTGCTGGTGTCCATGATCATGCTGCTGCTGGTGTTGCTGCTGGCGGTGGTCGGCATGCGCGTGGCCACGCTGGAGGCACGCATCGCCGCCAACATGGTGGATAGCCAGCGGCTGTATGAAACCGCGGATGGCACGCTGCGAGAAGGCGAGCGCAAGCTGCTGGAGCATGCCGTCGCACTCAAGCCTTGCAATGGCGCCAGCACTCCGGTGGCCGAGGGCAGCGGCATTCCCTGCTCGGTGTCCGATGTGCGTACGGACTCCATCGGGCTCGGTACGGATTTCCGGACGACCAAGGCCAAGGCGGCCGGGTTTCAGCAGCCCGATGGGTACTGGTATCCCCGATACATCACGACCGCCTGTCCCAAGTCGGGTAGTGCGACGTCCGCGCTGGATGCACCCGCCACCGGCTGCACGGACTTCTATGAGGTCAATGCCCAGGCCACGGAAAAGACGCAGGCCCAGGCCTGCGGAGCGCATGCGCTGTGCCTGCGGTCCAGCGTCAACATGTTCATAAAGTAAGCAGGGGGAGGGAGCTTCAATGGCTCGCATTGCAAGTTGGAAGACCATGCATGGTCCGAGGGGGCGCCAGGGCCTGGCACGCGCGTGGCCGGCCCTGGCGCTGTGGACGTGCGCATTGGCACTGGCCAGTACGCCGGCGCATGCCCAGGGGCGCGCGGACACCGTGCTGTCCCAGATGCCGCTGTTCGTGAACCAGGCGCTGGCGCCCTTGAACATGCTGGTGATGGGGCGTGACCACAAGCTGTACTACGAGGCCTACAACGATGCCTCCGACCTCAACGGCGACGGTGTGATCGATGTCGGGTACAAGCCGGACCAGATCGACTACTACGGCTACTTCAACAACAACGTCTGCTACAGCTATTCCAAGGGTGTTTTCGTGCCCTCGCAGGCAGCGACCGGAAGCAACAGGAAAAAGTGCTCGAACCACTGGAGCGGCGACTTCCTGAACTATCTGGGCACATCGCGCATGGACGCCATACGCCGCGTGCTCTATGGCGGCATGCGTGCGGAGGACACGGCTTCGCGCACCGTTTTGCAGACCGCCTACATTCCCAGGGATGCGCACAGCTGGGGCAAGGCCTATGACCCTGCGCGGGATGCCAAGGTCTACAGCATTTCGGACTATGCGCCGCTGCGCCCGCCGGCGGTCGGCACGCGCCATCTGTTTGCCGTCACCACGCTGAAGGAGACCACTGACGCCGTCACCCAGTTGCGCGTGCTCAATGACTCCTCGTTCCAGATCTGGGACTGGGTGTCCCAGGAGGGCTTTGCAGGGCAGAGCAACTGTGCAGGCGGCAATTCGTGCGCGCGGGCCAGCAGCAGGATCACCGACTACAACCTGCTTGTGGAGGCCTGCTCCAGCAGCAATGTCCAGTTGCTCGAGGCCAGCTGCAAGGCCTATCCCAACGGCGGCAAGACCGTCTACAAGCCCACGGGGCTGCTGCACGACTTCGGGGAGAACGGGAAGATGTACTTCGGCCTGCTCACAGGCTCGTACGAGAAAAACATCGCCGGCGGCGTGCTGCGTCGCAATATCGGCAATTTCGCAGAGGAAGTCGACCCTCAGACGGGCCAGTTCAAGACGGGTGTCAATGGCGTGGTCGCCAACATAGACCGCCAGCGGCTGATCGGCTACACCGGCGGCAAATACGTGGAATGCGGCTGGATCACGTCCGGCCCCATCAGTTCGCTGGACAAGCCTTCGAAGTGCGCCATGTGGGGCAACCCCATCAGCGAAATGATGTTCGAGACCATGCGCTATTTCGGCGGCGCGTCCCAGGCCCTCGGCATCTATGACTACGCCGGCGGCTCCTCCAAGGATGCGTCCCTGGGCCTGTCCAAGCCCGCCTGGGAAACGCCCTACAGGGCCAAGGCCGAAGGCGGGGGCGGCTACCAGTACTGCTCCCGTCCCGTCATGACGGTGCTCAGCGACATCAATCCCTCCTACGACGGCAAGCTGCCCGGCAGCCGCTACGCGAGCGTCGGCGCCAGCGCCCTCAATGGCTTCAATGTCTCAGACGAGGTGGCGGCCATCGGCTCGGCCGAGCGCATAGACGGGAAGAACTTCTTCATCGGCCAGTCAACGTCGGCCAATGCCGACCAGGCTCCTTCGGTCAAGACCATTGCAGACCTGTCATGGGCGCGCGGCCTGTCTCCTGAGGAGCCCAGCAAGGAAGGCACCTACTATGCCGCAGGCGTGGCCCGTTTCGGCGCCAGGAATGCCATCTTCGGCAACAGCCAGGGCAAGAATGCGCTGAGGACCTACTCCGTGGCCATTGCGTCACCGCTGCCGGAAATACGCTTTCCGATCGGCGGCAAGCGCTTTGTGACCATTGCGCCGTTTGCCAAGACCGTCTCCGGCAGTGCCGGTGGCAGCACCGTGAACAATGCGGTCTTCACGCCGACCAACCAGATCGTCGACTACTACGTGGTCAACATTGCCAACACGGGCAAGGCGGACATCGATGCCTCGGTCAATGGCGGGCGGCCCTATGCGGAGTTCCGCATCAACTACGAGGACGTGGAGCAGGGCGCCGACCATGACATGGACGCCATCGCGCGCTACACGATCGCGCTGCAGGCCGATGGCAAGGTGAAGATCGACATGGTGTCCGAGTACGCCGCTGGCGGCCTGGGGCAGCACATGGGCTATGTGATCTCGGGCACCACCAAGGACGGCATGTACCTGGAGGTGCGTGACAAGGACACGGCCTCGGCCTACTACGCCTACAACACGCCCCCCAATCGCGATCCGGGCTACTGCCGGGGCAGCATCTCGGCCCAGCAGCGCACGGAATGCTCGAACCTGGGGCTCACGGCCACCCGCAGCTTCACTCCCGGCAATGCGACCGACGCGGGCAGCTTCCTGAAGGGACCGCTGTGGTATGCCGCCAAGTACGGCGTGCCGGACCGCGACCCCTCCAAGATCACGGGAGATCCGGACAACTATTTTCTGGTGACCAATGCCGGCACGCTCAAGGACCAATTGACCAAGGCGTTCAACGACATCCTGCAGAGCATCAGTTCCGTGACGGCGGTCAGCGTGGACATGCCCACGGCGACACTGGGCGAAGGCGCCGACCTGTATCGGACCACGTTCGAGGTCCAGTACTGGAGCGGCGATGTCATCCGCGAGAAGCTCACCACCAGCGACAGAACGCTGGTGTGGAGCGCGGCGGAACTCCTGTCGGAGCGGTCCGCCGATGACCGCAAGATCTACTACCCCAGCAGGACCGGCAGTGCCGTGTCGCTGAGCCCTTTCACGTACTCCAGCCTCAGCGGGCAGCGCTCCGATGCGTCCTGGCTGGCCGTGCTCAACACGGACCCGGCCACGAACTCCGCCGATGGCCAGGCAAAAAAGCGCATCGAGTTCCTGCGTGGCGAGGTGCGCGATGACTTGCGCGTGCGCAAGCCCCTGGCCAGCGGAAAGCCTAATGTGCTGGGCGATATCGTCAATTCCTCGCTGGTGCGGGTCAAGGGCGGCCTGTACCGCGCCTCCGCCGCGGACAAGCTGGAGGGCAGCACCACCTATGCCGCCTTTGCCGCGAAACAGGCTGCCAAGGAGATGCTGTATGTGGGCGCCAACGACGGCATGCTGCACGCCTTCGACGCGGCATCGGGCAAGGAGGAGTTCGCCTTCATTCCATCGGGGGTGAAGAATTCGCTCAATGTCCTGACGTCCCGGTATGGCGCGGGCGGCGCTCCCCACCGCTACTTCGTGGACGGGACGCCCGTGGTCTCCGATGTCTACTTCGGCAATGCCTGGCACAGGGTGCTGGTCGGTAGCCTGGGCGCGGGCGGGCGGCAGGTCTTTGCGCTGGACGTCACGGACCCCACCTCCCCCCGGTTGCTGTGGGAGTTCGGCGTTGAACAGGACGAACGCATGGGTTACTCGATGCCCACGCCCGTCGTTGCGCGGCTCAACGACGCCGGCCGGTCCAAGGGCAGGTGGGTGGTATTCCTGTCCAATGGCTACCAGGCGTCGAACAGCGCCTCCGGCGAGTCCAGCCTGTTTGTGCTGGATGTCTCCAGTGGCGAGGTCATCCGGCGCTTTGATTTCGCGGCAGGCATGACGGCCGCAGAGCTGAGCGCGCTGCCTGCGCCGAAGAACGGCCTGTCGCGCGCCGCCGTGGTGGACAACAACGGCGATGGCAAGGTGGACCTGGCCTATGCCGGTGATCTTGCGGGCAATGTATGGCGCGTGGACCTGGCCAGCGGTGCCAGCGGCTCATGGAATGCGCAACTGTTCTTTGTGGCACGCGAGTCCGAACGCAGCGGCGGCAAGCGGCTGTCCATCACCACCGCACCCTACGTGGTGCGGCACTCCAGCGGCAAGGGCGATGTGGTGGCCTTCGGCACGGGCCGCTTCATGACGGATGACGACAAGCTGGACATGCGCCGGCAATCGGTGTTCGGCGTCTGGGATCGCTACGGCACACCCGCCACGACTGCGCCGCAGCCGCTGCCTACCGCCGGCAAGGGGCGCGGGGATCTGCAGGCCCAGCAGTTCACCCAGGTGAGCGGCTTTCCGGGCAAGTTCGCCCTGTCGGCCAACCCGGTCACCTGGTACAAGGACGCCACCAGCACCGCCGACTCCAATGTGCACAGCTGGGGCTGGTACGTCGATCTGCCGCGCGACGGCGAAAGACTGGTCTACGACATGAGCCTGTACGGGCGGGGACTGGTGTTCACCTCCATCCGGCCGCCGCTGGGCGACCCCTGCTCCGCGGGCCTGGCCAGCACGATCTACGCCATCGATCCCGACACCGGGGGCAAGACCGACTATGTCGCCTTCGATGTGAACGGCGACGGCATCTTCAACGCCTCCGACAACCTGGCAGGCCAGCAGGTCAACGGCCGCGAGGTGGGGCCGGGCAGGCCCACCATCAGCGGCGCGAAGATCTTCGACTCCAGCGGAAAGCCAAGCGGGGCGGGAGATCCAGTCAAGACCGGGGGCGACGATATCAACAGCGGAGTGGACCGGGGGCGACAGAGCTGGCGCCGCCAGCCCGCGAACCCGTGACCGCCATGCCATCCACTACACACAGGGGCCTGCCGGCCCCGGCCGTCTGGCTGGCCCTGCGGGCCCCCAAGGAGAAATGCGTGCGCAGCAAGCTACATGGATTCACGCTGATCGAGCTGATGATCACGGTGGCGGTGGTCGCCATTCTTTCGGCGATCGCCTACCCCTCCTACCAGGAATACGTGCTGCGATCGCGGCGCGTGGAAGCGCAAAGCCTGCTGGGCGAGGCCGCCGCCCGGCAGGAGCGCTGGCGGGCGCAGAACGGCGGCTACACAAGCTCCGTCGCCAACCTCAGGCTGCCCTGGGGGGACAAGTCCGAGAACGGCCACTACACCCTGACGATGGCCACGGCCGCCAATGACGGCGGCTACACGCTCAAGGCCACGCGCACCGGCCGCCAGGCATCGGACAGGCGCTGCGGCGACTACACCCTGAACGCCCTGGGCGTGAAAGGCATCTCGCCCCTGGGAACGGTGGAGGACTGCTGGCGCTGAGCGCCACAGGGGCCGGGGTCTCAGTCCTGTGCCTCATCCACAAATTCCACCATGGCCGCCGACACCTTGGGCAAGCGGCCTCGTACCCGTGCCGTGCTACCGCAGTCAGGTGCGTTGCGAATCCAGCTGCTCACCGTTCCTGGCCACTTCCTGCGCCTTGGAGTAGCTTTCGATCAGCAACTGGTACGGCGGGAAGACTGCGCTGTAGGCCTGCGCCCACTGCAACGCGTCCTCACGGTTCCAGGTCTTCTGCACCTCCGAGCACACCGCCGCCGTGTCCATCGGCACGACACCAGCCTGCACGATGCGCGCCAGCGTGATCTCCTGCGCCATTTTCGAGTAGGTCCCCGAGGCGTCGATCACCGCGAAGACCTGGTAGCCCTCGTGCACCGCGGCGATGCTGGGAAAGGCCATGCAGACGCTGGTGATCGTCCCCGCGATGATGAGCTGCCTGCGCCCGGTGGCCTTGACGGCAGCGACGAACTCCGGGTTGTCCCAGGCGTTGATCTCGCCCTTGCGCGCAACGTACCGGGCATGCGGGGCGTACTGGTGGATCTCGGGGATCAAGGGGCCGTTCGGACCCTGCGGCACCGATGCGGTGGTGATGACCGGGATCTTCGCCAGTGTCGCTACCTTGGCGAGTGTGGTGGCATTGGCACGCACCTCGGTGAAGGGCATGTCCTTGATGGTCTGGAACAGGCCGCTTTGATGGTCGATCAGCAGCATCGCCACATTGTCGGGATCGATGACCGGGCGGGCGCCGTTGAAGTTGGCGATGGTTTGGGGTGTGCTCACGGTCTTCTCCTCAATTGCCCTGGGTGAATGTGGTGTGGCTCGTGATCAGGTTGCGGTAGTCGGGGATGTGGTTGGAAAACAGAGTGCCCAGCCCCTGCACATCGTTGCGCCAGTCGCGGTGCAGTTCGCAGGCAGCGCCGAACCAGCTCATCAGTTGCACGCCGGCCTGCGACATGCGATTCCACGCCGCATCGCGGGTGATGGAGTTGAAGGTGCCGGAGGCGTCAGTGATCACGAAGACGTCGAAGCCTTCCTCGATGGCCGACAGTGCCGGGAAGGCCACGCACACCTCGGTCACCACGCCGGCGATGATGAGTTGCTTCTTGCCCGTGGCCTTCACGGCCTTGACGAAGTCCTCGTTGTCCCAGGCGTTGATGTTGCCGGGCCGGGCGATGTAGGGCGCCTGGGGAAACTGGCTCTTGAGCTCCGGCACCAGCGGGCCGTTGGGGCCGTTCTCGAAGCTGGTCGTCAGAATGGTGGGCAGCTTGAAATAGCTGGCGATGTCGGCCAGCGCCAGCACGTTGTTCTTGAACTTGTCCGGGTCGATGTCGCGTACAAGGGAGAGCAGGCCGGTCTGGTGGTCTACCAGCAGCACGGCGGCGTTGTCCTTGTCCAGGCGGACGTAGGGCTTGGTCATGGTGAATCTCCTTGGGGTTGCAAAGTGCCCGGGATGGGCGGCTCAGGCGCAGCCGTGCACGACCGGGGCAGCAGGCCCCGGCTGAACAAAGCCGCGTCGGGGGAAACATGCAGGACTCCCGGCGGGAGCCCTGCGGCGCTCAGTGCGCCATCTGGCCGAAGCGTCCGCTGTTGAAGTCGGTCATGGCCTGACGGATCTCGGCCTCGCTGTTCATCACGAACGGGCCATAGCCCACCACCGGCTCATCGATGGGCTCGCCGGACAGCCACAGCACGGTGGCGTCGCTGCTGCCCTCGATCTCCACGCCGCTGCCGGCGCGCTCCAGGTGCACCAGTTGTCCTTCCCGCGCGATGGCGCCGTTGACCAGCACCGAGCCGTGGAGCACCACCAGGGCCAGCGTGTGGCCGTCCTTCGCGTCGAACCGGCCCACGCCGCCATGGCGGATGCGGATGTCCCACACGTCCATCGCCGTGAAGGTCTGCGCCGGGCCGCGGTGGCCGCCGAACTCGCCGGCAATCACCCGCACACGGCCCGCGCCTTCCGCCAGGTCCGCCCAGGGAATCTGCGCATCCAGCAGCGTCTGGTAGCCCGGCGCGGTCATTTTGTCCTTGGCGGGCAAGTTGACCCAGAGCTGCACCATCTCGATGGTTCCGCCGCGTTCGGTGAAGGCGCGCGAGTGGAATTCCTCGTGCAGGATGCCGCCGCCAGCGGTCATCCACTGCACGTCACCGGGGCCGATCAGGCCGCCGGCGCCGGTGGAGTCGCGGTGCTCCAGCTCGCCCTGGTAGACGATGGTCACGGTCTCGAAACCACGGTGCGGGTGCTGGCCGACGCCGCGCGGCCGGTCGGTCGGCCCAAAGGGCGTCGGCGCCGCGTGGTCAAGCAGCAGGAACGGGCTCAGGTGCTTGCCCAGCCCGTCGTAGCCGAACAGCGAGCGCACCGGAAAACCGTCGCCTACCCAGTGCATGCGGGGGGCGCTGTAGACACCGAGGATTTTCTTCATGCTGATCTCCTTGTGTCGCCGAGACAAAGGTCTTGGCTGACGGATAGAGAATAGGATTTGAACGATGAACGCGGTAGTCGTTAATATTTGCCATCAGAGTCCTATCTGAGGAACGATGAAGGCGGTGTGCAATGAAAGACCTGAACGACCTCTACTACTACGTGCAGGTGGTGGACCACGGCGGCTTTGCGCCCGCGGGCCGCGCGCTGGGGATGCCCAAATCCAAGCTGAGCCGGCGCATCGCGCAGCTGGAGGAGCGTCTCGGCACGCGCCTGATCCAGCGCTCCACGCGGCGATTTGCCGTCACCGAGACCGGCCAGACCTACTATGGCCACTGCAAGGCGATGCTGGTGGAGGCCGACGCCGCCGACGAGGCCATCGCGCTGACCCACGCCGAGCCGCGTGGCATCGTGCGCATGACCTGCCCGGTGGCGCTGCTCGATGCGCGCATCGCCGACATGCTGGCGGCCTTCATGGCCGCGTACCCGCGCGTGGAGATCCACCTCGAGGAAACCAACCGCCGCGTCGACGTGGTGGGCGAGGGAATCGACGTTGCCATCCGCGTGCGCCCGCCGCCGCTGGAGGACAGCGACCTGGTGATGCGCATGCTCGCCGAGCGCGGGCAATGCCTGGTGGCATGCCCGCAACTGCTGACAGGCGGCATCCCCCAGGTGCCCGCCGACCTGGCAGGCCTGCCGAGCATGGACCTGGGCCTGCCGCAGCACGAGCATGTGTGGCACCTGATCGGCCCGGACGGCACGCAGGCGGCCATCCGCCACCGGCCGCGTCTGGTCACGCGCGGCATGCTGGCGCTGCGCGCGGCGGCCTTGGCGGGGGTGGGCGTGGTGCAACTGCCCTCGATGATGGTGCGCGAGCAGATCGCGCGCGGTGAACTGGTCCACGTCATCCCGGGCTGGGCGCCACGGCGCGAGATCATCCATGCGGTGTTCGCCTCGCGGCGCGGGCTGCTGCCGGCCGTGCGGGCGCTGCTGGATTTCCTGGCAGAGCGGTTTGAGGCGCTGGACGAAGACTGAGCTGCCGGCAAGCCCCATGGTGGCGGTTGCAGCAGCTCATGGCTGCATCTCGCCTTGTGGGGCACGGCTCCTGCCGCATGTCCGTTCAATGCGGGTGTTGGTGTCCGGATGGCATGCGCTTGGGTTGCTGCACCCAGACCTTGACCTTGTACTCGCCAGCCTTTTCGAACTGCAGCGTCAGATCGAAGCGATCACCCTCGCGCAGGGGCTGCGTGAGTCCGATCAGCATGAGGTGGTGTGACTGGCCATGGCGCAACTGCACCTCCTGGCCTGCGGGCAGTTCGATGAAGGGCACTTCGCGCATGCGCATGATGTCGCCCTCCATCTTCATCTCATGCAGCTCCACGCGTGCGGCCGCTGGCGTGCTGGCCCCGATGAGCCGGTCGGCGTTCTTTCCCTTGTTCCTGATCCCCCGCAAATACGCCGCCCCGTTGCTGGAGCCGGCGATGGAGGGCGTGGCGTAGGGGTGGTCTATGACCAGGTCTCCCGCCCGGAAGTCATGGGACCGTGCCGTCAGCGGCAGTGTCAGGGCACAGCCCATGCCCAGCAGCATTCCAAGCGCCTGGCGGCGAAGCATTGTGGTCATTTCCAGTTCCTTTCAAACAGCGCATCGGGGGTCCAGATCAGCCGCAGGCCTGCCACCGTATGGCCTTTGCCAGCGATGTGCTCGCGCCCGGCTTCAAGCGCGATCAGAACGCTTTTGACGGGGCGCCAGCCGGCCATGGCCGTGAAGCGGCGCGATGGGTTGTTGGGCAGCAGGTTGGCGTCCGTGGCCACCAGCAGGGCGCCCGGCCCGCTGACGCGATTGGTGCTTCTGAGCCATTCCTGGCGGGCGCCGAATTCCCAGCGCGCGTGCGGCTGCCAGAGCACTTCCAGCCAGCCGCCCAGGGTGCGGCCCTGGTAGCGGGTGTCGCCGTTCTGGGAATAGAGGTTTCCGCTTTCGCGCCGCCAGATGCCTGCTGCGGTGAGCTGGACGCCGGGCAACGGCGTGGTCCAGGTGGCGCTGGCCCCGGCCAGGTCCACGGTGCCGTCGAAGCAGGTGATGTCGCGCAGGCTGGCGTTGCACTGTGGCGCCGTGTGAATGTGGCCGCTGTTGGAGCGCTGTACATAGGCGCCGCGCCCCTTGGGCTGCATCCGGCTGTAGAAGGCGTCAGCCTGCACCGAGGTCCAGGCGGCGCTGGCATGCACGACGGGCGCCCAGGCGGCGTTGTCGCTGCCGGGAAAGCGCCGGGCGCGCCAAAGCCCCAGGTCAATGCCCTGCAGCCAGGACATGGCGCCTTGCAGGTGGGGACGCCAGGCGGCGTTGACGCCATCCTCGATCCAGTCGCCGTTGAAGGCCGCCCGCTTGGCCAGCGGCATCTGGCCGTAGCGGTCGAAGTGCCCGGCACGCGTGAGCACCTGCCCCATGGGCACGCGGTTGCGGCCTGCGCCCAGGGTCAGCTCGGCGTCTGAGCCGCTGCGCGCTTCCATCCAGGCGGCCTCCACGTGGGCTGGGTCGCTGTCGTGCCAGCCCATCGCGATGTTGGCCCCCAGTTGGGGAGATACGCGCAGGCCGGCGCCCAGGGTGCCATGCTCCAGCCGCCAGCCGCGCTGGTCGTCAGGCGTGTCGCCCAGGCCCAGCGTGCCGGCCAGCCTGGGCGCCGGCAAGGTGGAATCGCCATGGAGATAGGCGGCCACCGCGGCCATGTCGATGCGCAGGCCGTTGGTCTGCGGTATGCCGTCATCCAGGGTGTGCGCGGCGGCGCCGCCTGCCGCCAAGGCGATGACGGCGGCGATGGCCGCTGCCAGCGGCGTGCATTGCGCGAGGAAGGTGCGTTGCATGCTATTGGCCTGCCTGCCGTGCAAAGGGATCGGCGAGCCTGGGGTTGGTGAGCAGCTCATGGTCCGTGAGGGTTTTGAGAAAGGCCAGCAGGTCGGCGCGGTCGTCGGCCGTCAGGGCGATCTGGTTGATGAAGTCGTTCTTGTTGGGGTTGGCGCGCCCGTCGCCGGCATGCGGGCCGGAGGTGATGTTGCGGCCACCGGCCGCATAGAACTGCAGCACTTCCTCCAGCGTCGCGATGCTGCCGTCATGCATGTAGGGGCCGGTGACTTCCACATTGCGCAGGCTGGGCGCGCGGAACTTGCCCATGTCCTTGAAGAGCTGGGTCAGCTCGTAGACGCCCCGGTTGGGCTCGGGGAAGGCGCCGGTGCCGCCGATGTTGTAGAGGCCCGTGTTGTGGAACGGGGTCTCGACGATGCGGCTGCCCGCGTGCACGATCTGGTCGTTGAAGTTGAAGCTGCTGTGGCAGTGGAAGCATTCGGCCTTTTCGCCGAAGAACAGGTTCATGCCGCGCTGCTCGGCCGGGTTCAGTGCCGTGCTGCCCTTGAGGTACTGGTCATATTTGCTGTTGCCCGAAAGAATGGTGCGCTGGAATGCCGAGATGGCGTGGATCACATTGCCCCAGGTGATGGGCGCTGCCTGGCCCGGGTAGGCCCTGGCGAAGCGCGGGCCGTAGCCGGTGTCGGCAGCCAGCCGCGCGAGGATTTCCTCCTTGTGCTTGTATGACGGCACTCGCCAATATGGCGGTGTGGGCGTAAGTTTTCCCTTCGATACCTGGTCCGTAGACCGCATCGAAGTGCTGCGTGGACCTGCTTCCGTGATCTATGGCGATGGCGCCATTGGCGGGGTCATCAATGTGATTCCCAAGAAGCCCACGCGCAGTCCGATACGCAACGAGGTTCAGGCCACGGTAGGCACCGACGGAAAACGCGGCCTGGCCTTTGGCAGCGGCGGCGCAATCAATGAGCACTGGTCCTACCGCCTGGATGCCAGTGGCGACCGCGCCGACGGATGGGTTGACCGGGGTGATTCCAGCAACCGCACCCTCTCCGCAGCCTTGCGATGGGATCCGGTGCAGGACTTCAGCGTGCAACTGTCCCACGCGCTGGGCAGGCAAAAGCCCATGCGCTACTTCGGCACGCCGTTGATCAATGGAGTTCAGGATCCGGCGGTACGCGAACGCAACTACAACGTGGCCGACAGCAGCATCCAGTACAAGGACCGCTGGACCGAACTGGCGGCGCAATGGACGCCCTCCAGCAACGTGATCGTGCGCAGCAAGCTCTATCACATAGCCAGCGACCGCTACTGGCGCAACGCCGAGTCCTACCTGTACAACGCCTCCACCGGCCTGATCGACCGATCCGGAAACACCGAGATCGCCCATGACCAGACGCAGACCGGCAACACCACGGATGCGACCTTCAGCGGCAGTCTCTTCGGCCGCAAGAACCAGGTGTCCCTGGGCTTCGATGTCAACCACGCGGCATTCCGGCATTCCAACAACACCTATGCGGGCAGCTCCGGTCCGGTGGACCCCTACAACCCCGATCCCGGTCAATACACCAGCTCCATTCCCTTCATTCCCCGCTATCGCAACAAGGCCGAGCAATATGCGCTGTTCGCCGAGGACCGCCTGGAGATGACGGACCGCTGGTCATTGGTGGCAGGTGCGCGGTTTGACCATGCAAATCTCTCGCGCCAGGACCTGGTGGCTGGTACGCAGGCCTTCAAGCGCAGCTACTCCAATGCGGGGTGGCGCTTGGGATCGGTCTACCAACTCCACCCCGGCCTGTCACTGTATGCCCAGGCTTCGAAAGCGGCGGATCCGGTGAGCGGCCTGCTGATGCTGTCTGCCGCCAACGCCGCTTTCGACGTGTCCACAGGGCGGCAGTTCGAAATCGGCCTCAAGCAATCGTTCTGGGAAGGCAAGGGCGACTGGACGCTGGCCATGTACTCCATCACCAAGAACAATCTGCTCACGCGTGACCCTGCCAACCCCGCGCTGCGCATCCAGGTGGGGCAGCGGTCATCCAAAGGCATGGAGAGCACCCTGTCGATGCAGGTCGCCAAGACGGTCCGGCTGGATGCCAACGTGGCCTTGCTCAAGGCGCGGTACGACGACTTCAGCGAGTCGGTTGGCGGCGTCACCGTGTCCCGCAATGGCAACGTGCCCACCGATGTGCCTGAACGTGTCGCCAATGTCTGGGTGGGCTGGAACCTCGCTTCGAACTGGACACTGTCAGGAGGGCTGCGCCATGTCGGCAAACGCTACGCCGACAACGCCAATACCTTGAAGCTGGGGGCGTACACCACCTTCGATATGGCTCTGCAATGGAAGGCCACCGCAGATACCACGCTGACGCTGCGCGGGTTCAACGTTCTGGACAAGCGCTATTTCTCCACCGCCTACTACACCACGACGCAGTGGCTGGTGGGCGAGGGGCGGCGCGCGGAGATCACGTTGCATCACCGCTTCTGAAGGCGTAGCTGGCGACGCGAACCCACCTGATACTCCTATCGCCCAGCCAGCACACCGCGCCGTGCTGAACAAGGTCGGTCTCCTTGAATGCCGCACAGGACTTCAGGAGCCGGCCGGTTGTAACGCTTCGAGCACCATCAACGCATCTCCCGCAGCCACAGCCTTTCCAGCTTGGCAATGCACGGCAGCAATCCTGCCTGCCTGACTGGCTACCACCTGGAACTCCATCTTCATCGCTGGCCGATGGACGACGTCCTAAGCTGGATGTACCTGAAGCCCGAGACCAGCGCGGGCTCTTGGACTTCTTTGGATCTATTGGGATTTCTTGGGATGCCAGGATGGCCTGCCCGGAGGGACTCGAACCCCCGACCTATTGCTTAGAAGGCAATTGCTCTATCCGGTTGAGCTACGGGCAGGTATGGCCGCTGACGGGCCAGCGCGGATCATACCCGCAATGGGCGGGCGCTCAGGGCTTGGCGGCGTGCCCTGGCGCCCTTGCCGTCATTCGGCGTCTTCTTCTTCCTCGAACACCACCGAAGGGGGGGCCATCACGCGCGCCATGTCGCTCAGCGTGGGCACCAGGCCGCGTGCGAGGTAGCTGTAGGGCGTGTCGGGCTCCAGCGCCGCAGCGGCAATATTGGCCATGGGCTGGTTCATCGACAGGTAGTAGCTGCCCACGGGTGCTTCGACGGCGCCGCGCGTGAGCGCATAGGCGCCGCTGGCGGGCGTGGCCGAGCGGGCCTCGTTGTACGAGTCGGCCAGCAGCTGGCCGGGCTCGGCCACCTTGAGCACTTGCAGGCCCAGCAGGCGCAGCCTGTCCACGGCGGTCTGGGCGCTGGCGGACAGCCAGTAGCCGCAGGAGCGCGGGCGCGACAGCGTGGTGCGGGCCTGCAGGGAGGCGTTCCAGTCCACGCGCACCTGCTGGTCGGCACCCGTGTCGGGCTGGATCATGGTGAGCGTGCGCTGCTCGGGCGTCTGCTCGGCCTGGACGGCCAGTTGCTGGTGGCAGGCGAGAGAGGCGGTCTCGCGCGCCACGAAGGCCTGCACCTGGGTGAGGTCCTTGGCGCGCTCGGCGCTCGAATGCAGCATGCGTGTGGCGGCGGTGACCAGGGTGTGCACGCGCCGCTGGATGTGGGCGCGGCCCAGGTCCGAGCCACGGCTGCTGACCAGATAGCCCACCGAGTTCTTGAGTCCGCTGATGTTGCGCAGCGAATCGGGCGCCAGGCTGCCCATGGAGATGGACTTGTCCTGCAGCTCCTGGCTGGTGGTGTAGTACCAGTCGCTGCTCAGGCCGGCCTGCGACAGCGCGGTGCGCAGCGGTGCCGTGTACCACTCGCGCGCAGCCTTGGTCACGAATTCATTCTGGTTGGCCGTGGCCGAATACTGCAGCAGGGCGTCGTAGCGCTGTATGGCCTGGTACTTCTGCAGGAAGATGCTGGCGGCCGGGAATTCCTGCAGGTCCACCACGGCGACGGGGCGGTAGTCGCGTGCCAGCGTGGCCAGGGCCTTGGCCTCCGGCGTGTTCAGGAGCAGGTGGTCATGGGCGATGTCGGTGCCATCGGCTGCATTGCGCGTGCCGGCTTCCACGGCATCGGGGTTGGCGCGCGGCACGAGGATCACGTTGATCTGCTGCAGCAGCGGCTCCAGCAGGCCGCCGGGAGCGAGTTCGCGGGCAATGATGAGCAATGCCTCGGTCCCTGCAGGCTCGTCGCCATGCTGGCCGGCCACGAGCATGACCGTGGGGCGGCGGCTGTCATAGAGCGCCGACGGCTGGATGCCGGGAGCGCGCGTGGCCACCAGGGCCTGGATGGGGCTGCCGCGCTGCGAGCTGCCGGGCTGCACGATTCCCAGGCGCGTGTCGCGGCCCAGGGATTTGCTGGCCTGGCTGTTCAGCCAGGAAGACAGTTCGCTGGCCGTGGTGAACTGGTTGCGCTGCGGCGCCAGGCCGGGCGTGTCATAGCGCGTGGCCGGGTCGGGGAAGCGCGCCGCCACGGCCGCGTTGTAGGGCAGGGGGACGAGGTTGTTGGCCGGTGCGATCGGCTGCGTTGTCGCCTGGGGCACCACGGGTATTTCCGGGGCCGGGCGGGTGGGCGTGGCCACCTGGGGCTTGGAGGACGTGGGCCAGGGCGGCAGCGGCGTGCTGGAGCAGGCGGCCAGCAGTGCGGTGCATGCCAGGGCCGACCACCGCAGCCGGCCCTGTGGCAGCTCCGGATCGGGGCGCTGGCTGGAGGGTATGGCGGGTGGAGTCAGCAGTGTCATGGCGTGGCCTTGAGGAACCAGTCGTGGGGGAATCTTGGGGAATCCGGGAAAAGGGGTGCGGCCTTCAGTCGCCGCAGGCCGCAATGCTATCGGGATGATAGCCATGCAGGCTTGCGGCGCGCTGTCGGCTGAAGGCGCAATCTGTGCAATGCAAAAGGGCTGCAGCCCCGGGGAGATGCAGCCCTTTGGGCTGGTGCAATGCCCGGCATGCCGCCTGGCACGCCGGGTATTCAGTGCAGGTCAGCGACCGTAGCCGCCGCGCGAGGAGCCGCCACGGCCACCGCCGCCGAAGCCACCACCGCCGCCGCCGCCACCGCGGTTGAAGCCACCGCCGCCGCGGCGGCCGCGTTCGGCCATGGTGTCCACGCTGGTGCGCATCGGGTCGGGTTGACCGCCACCGGCACCGCCGCGCGGTCCGCTGCTGCGTGCATGGCCGAGCTGCGTGCCCAGGTGGGCATCAGCGCGCGGGGGCTGGTCGTCGAAGCGACGGCCACCGCCGCCTTCGCCGTCAGGACGCGGGCCGCGACGGGGGGCGTTCTGGGGACCTGCCTTGGGGCGGTGAGCAGCGCCGGAGCCGTTGCCCGGACCGTCGAAGCGGTCGCGGCGCGGCTTGTTGTTGGCGCCTGCGCCGGCGTGGTTGCGGCCACGGCCCTGGCCGCCTGCGCTGCCTTCGGAGCGGCCTTCGTCCGAGCCTGCCTTGGGTGCTGCCTGGTCACGGCCGCCTGCACGACCGCCGCGGTCGGGCTGGGCAGCCTTGTTGGTGCGGATGCGGTCCATCATTTCCTGGCGCGCGGCCTTGGCGGCGGCCTGCATGACGTCACGGCTGGGCGGCTTGCCCGCGCCGCCCCAGATGGTCTGGCGGCCCATGGCGATGGGTTCGGCCACTTCGCCTTCTTCCGGGCCGAAGCCTTCGAGCACCTGCACGGGGATTTCCTGCTTGGTGAAGCGCTCGATGTCCATCATGAAGCCTTCTTCGTCCATGCACACGAGGCTGACGGCATGGCCTTCGCGCCCGGCACGGCCCGTGCGGCCGATGCGGTGCACGTAGTCTTCGGAGACGTTGGGGATTTCGTAGTTCACGACGTGCGGCAGCTCATCGATGTCGATGCCGCGTGCAGCGATGTCGGTGGCCACCAGTGCGCGCAGCTCGCCGGTCTTGAAGCCGGCCAGTGCCTGGGTGCGTGCGCTCTGGCTCTTGTTGCCGTGCAGCGCCATGGCGCTGATGTTGTTCTTGGTCAGGAATTCGGCAACGTTGTTGGCGCCGAACTTGGTGCGCGTGAACACCAGAACCTGACTCCAGTTGTTCTCGTTGATGATGTGCAGCAGCACCTGCTTTTTCTTGCCGCGGCCCACGGGGTGGATCACCTGGGTGATGCGCTGCACGGTGGTGTTGCTGGGCGTGACCTGGATGGACTGCGGATTGCGCAGCAGGCCGTTGGCCAGGTCGCGGATCTCGTCGCTGAAGGTGGCCGAGAACAGCAGGCTTTGCTTTTCCTTGGGCACCAGGGCCAGCACCTTCTTGACGTCGTGGATGAAGCCCATGTCCAGCATGCGGTCGGCTTCGTCGAGCACCAGGACTTCGACGGTGGACAGGTCCATGAAGCCTTGCTGCTGCAGATCCAGCAGGCGGCCCGGCGTGGCGACCAGGATGTCCACGCCCTTCTTGATGCGGTCGATCTGGGGCTTCATGCCCACGCCGCCGAAGATGACGGTGGAGTTGATGTCCAGGTACTTCGCGTAGCTGCGCACCGATTCCTCGACCTGCGCTGCGAGTTCACGCGTGGGCGTCAGCACCAGGGCGCGGATGCCCTTGCCGCCGAACTTGTTGCGCGGCACCTGGCCTTGCGAGAGGCGGTGCAGCATGGGCAGGGTGAAGGCCGCGGTCTTGCCGGTGCCGGTCTGGGCGCCTGCCAGCAGGTCGTGGCCGGCGAGCACCGCCGGAATGGCCTGTGCCTGGATGGGAGTCGGGTTCTCGTAACCCTCCTCAAGCACGGCCTTCAGAATGGCGGGAGCCAGATTCAGTTCTTCAAATGTCATGTGATCAAAGATGCGCCCGTCCGGGGCGCTGGGTATCAGCCTGCCGAGGCAACCAGGGCGGTTGCCGGACCAGTCGTAGGCGGATGAGGTTCAATGTCGGGAGCCTGGAAAACAGCGTCCATCGTCCCCAGCTGGAATGCTGATGTCACGGGCAACTGGAACCCGCAACGCAGGGTATTGTCGCATGCGCCGATAATCACGGCTGGCGTGCAACCGATTTGTTGCCCGGTTTTTGCAGAAATCAACGATTCAAGTACTCGGACCAGAATGGCTCAATACGTTTTTTCGATGAACCACCTCACCAAGACCGTGCCGCCCAAGCGGCAGATCTTGAAGGATATCTCTCTCAGCTTTTTCCCGGGCGCCAAGATCGGCGTGCTGGGTCTGAACGGCTCTGGCAAGTCCTCGCTGCTCAAGATCATGGCCGGGGTGGACAAGGAATTCGAAGGCGAGGCGCTGCCCATGCAGGGCCTGTCCATCGGCTATCTGCCGCAGGAGCCTCAGCTCAATCCAGAGCACACGGTGCGCCAGGCCGTGGAAGAGGCCATGGCCGAAGTCAACGCGGCCCGCGCGCGCCTCGATGAAATCTACGCCGCCTACGCCGAGCCCGACGCCGACTTCGACGCGCTGGCTGCCGAGCAAGGCGAGCTGGAAGCCAAGATCGCCGCTGCCGGCACCGACTCCGAGCACCAGCTGGAGATCGCCGCCGACGCCCTGCGCCTGCCGGCCTGGGACGCCGTGATCGGCAAGCTGTCCGGCGGCGAGAAGCGCCGCGTGGCGCTGTGCAAGCTGCTGCTGTCCAAGCCCGACATGCTGCTGCTGGACGAGCCCACCAACCACTTGGACGCCGAGTCCGTGGAATGGCTGGAGCAGTTCCTGCACCGCTTCACCGGCACCGTGGTGGCCATCACCCACGATCGCTACTTCCTGGACAACGCTGCCGAGTGGATCCTGGAACTGGACCGTGGCCACGGCATTCCCTACAAGGGCAACTACTCCGAGTGGCTGATCCAGAAGCAAAACCGCCTGGAGTCCGAGCAAAAGGGCGAGGAAGCCCGTGCCAAGGCCCTGAAGAAGGAACTGGAGTGGGTTCGCCAGAACGCCAAGGGCCGCCAGGCCAAGTCCAAGGCCCGTATCGCGCGCTTCGAGGAACTGAGCGATTTCGAATACCAAAAGCGCAATGAAACCCAGGAAATCTTCATTCCTGTGGCCGAGCGCCTGGGCACCCAGGTCATCGAGTTCAACAACGTCACCAAGAGCTTTGGCGACCGCGTGCTCATCGACAACCTGACCATGAACATCCCCGCTGGCGCCATCGTCGGCATCATCGGCCCCAACGGCGCCGGCAAGTCCACGCTGTTCAAGCTGATCGCGGGGCGCGAGCAGGCCGATTCCGGCGAAGTCATCGTGGGCCAGACGGTCAAGATGGCCTATGTGGAGCAGACGCGTGACGCGCTGGCCAACGACAAGACGGTGTGGGAAGACATCTCGGGCGGGCTGGACATCATCAACGTCGGCAAGTTCCAGATGGCCTCGCGCGCCTACGCAGGCCGCTTCAACTTCAACGGACAGGACCAGCAAAAGAAGGTCGGCAACCTCTCCGGCGGCGAGCGCGGCCGCCTGCACCTGGCCAAGACGCTGATCCAGGGCGGCAACGTGCTGCTGCTGGACGAACCCTCCAACGACCTGGACGTGGAAACCCTGCGCGCGCTGGAAGATGCGCTGCTGGAGTACGCGGGCACGGTGCTGGTGATCTCCCACGATCGCTGGTTCCTCGACCGCATCGCCACGCACATCCTGGCCGCCGAAGGCGATTCGCAGTGGGTGTATTTCGACGGCAACTACCAGGAGTACGAAGCCGATAAGAAAAAGCGTCTGGGCGAAGAAGGCGCCAAGCCCAAGCGCATGCGCTACAAGGCACTGAAGTAAGCATCAAAGGCAAGCCTCAAAGCGCCTCCGGCACGGGCTGGAGCCTGTATTCTTCGGGCCATGAATCCTCCACCCGTTTCTGTTGCCGCGTTGCAGGCCTGCCTGGTGCAGGCTGTCCGCGGCTCGGAGGCGCTGATCCTGCGGCTGCTGCAGCGCACGGCTCATGCCATGGAGCAGGCCGAGCTGCCTGGCTCCGGCCTGCCGCGCCGCGCTGAAATCCCCGAGGCGCTGGAATTGCTGGCCCGCCACCGGGCCGCCATGCTCAAGGGCTATGGGCTGGCGCTGCTGGAATGCTTTGGCCAATCCGGTGGCGCTGCCGCCTGGCCGCCGGTGCCGGGCATCTCCGGTGCGTCCGGTGTGCCCGGCACCACCGATTTCGCCTCCCTCTCCCTCCTGGATGACTCCGTGCTGCAGTCGCAGCTGGCCCACCAGCGCCTGCTGCAGCATGTGGCGCCGCAGGTGGAGATCGCACTGGCCGAGCTCGATGCCCTGGTCAGCGCCATCCAGGGCCTGGACCGTGTCCAGCCCGAACGCAACCCGCTCAGGCCCCACAACTATGTGCAGGCGCTGCAGCGCGTGATCGACGACACGGGGGTCGAGCCCGAATGCGCCGCCTGCTGGCTGGGCTTCATGCGCGAGCATCTGGGCGCATTGCTGGTATCCGAGTACGGCCATGTGGCCCAGTCCCTGCGCGACCAGGGCGTGCAGCCTGCCGCCTATGGCGTGGCACCGCCGCCCGAGCCGGGCCGGCGCCAGACCGACATGCCGGGGCCGAACCGCTGGCGTGCGCCTTCACACTATGGCGATGCCGTGGCACAGAGCCGCGCCTACGGCGCCTTCGGCCAGCAGGCGCAGGAAGATGAGTTGACGCGGCGCCTGGTGGCCGCCCTGCTGTCCGACCCCCGCTGGATGGATTCACACCGCGAGGCGCCCGCTGCGGCGCCTTCTTCCATGCTGGCGCTGGCCCAACCATCCGCCTATTCCGTGCCCGGGCAGTTTGCGCCGGCCATGGACGGCGCAAGCCGGCTGCAGACCACCGCCTGGCAGGGCAGCGAGACGGCACCCACCGTGCTGGCGGCGCTGCCCGAAGGCTGGACCTCGCTGAGCTGCATGGCGCTGGAGTCCGTGCAGCACCACTCGGCCCAGCTGGAGCAGCTGATGCAGGCCCTGCAGCCGCAGGAGCCGCAGGAGCCTCCCCCGGGCGCGCGCGCCGACGACGGCGCGGCGCTGCATACGCTGCAGCGCATGATGCGCTTCATGGCCGCCGACACGCGCCTGCTGCCTTCCGTGCAGCGCACGGTGGGCCGGCTGGAGCCGCTGCTGCAGCAGCTGGTGGTCCAGGACACGCGCTTTTTCGAGGACCGCAATCACCCTGCGCGCCAGCTGCTCGACGAGCTGACGGCGCGCAGCCTGTGGTTCGACAGTGAATCCGCACCGGGCTATGGCCAGTTCCTGCAGGTGGCCGATTCCGCTGCCATGCGGCTGGCGGCCCTGCAGCGCGCCGATGCATCGGCCTTTGCCACGGTACTGCAGCAGCTGCGTGACGGTTGGGGCGGCAGCGGCATGCAGCCCGTGGGCCCGAGCGAAGCGCCTGAAGATGGCACGGTGACCGGCCCCGTCTCGGCCGCGCTCCGGCGCGTGGAAGGGCGGCGTGCGGACCCGCGCTGGCCGGAAACCGCCATGCCCCGGGCCGAGCAGATCGCAGCCGCCATCCGGCGCCTGCCCAGTGCCCAGGGCGTACCCGATGACATCCTGGAATTCGCCACGGGGCCGTGGGCCCAGGTGATTGCCAGCGTCCAGGAGCCTGTGGACGGCAGCGAGGCCCGCGACCCCGGCGGCTACCTCGCCCTGGTGCCCAGCCTGCTGTGGAGCGTGTCCGCACACGCCGGCCGCGATACCGACCGGCTGGTGGCGCTGGCGCCGCGCCTGCAGGCCCGGCTGCGCGCCGGCCTGCGCAGCGTGGGGCGCACGGAGGAGGAAATCCAGGCCTTTGCCGCGCGCCTGGCCGGCCTGCACCAGGATGCGCTGGATGCCGGTGTGGTCCGCCAGCCCATAGAGAGCGTGGATATTTATCTGGACTCCGTGCCGCCCACCGTCTATGGGTCGGACTCGGTGCTGGCGTCCCTGCCTTCCCGGTTCGATGCTGCCGGGCCCGGCCAGGCCAGGCCCGTCCAGGCAAGGCCCGGATCCTCGGCAGCGCGCCTGCCACAGTCGTTGTTCGGCGTGGCGGCCTCCATGCCGGTGCCGCTGGATGTGCCGCAGCCCATGGCGAGCGATATGGCGCACGAGATGGCCACCCTGACCGAGCAGGACCTGGAACTGCCCGAGGCGCTGCAGGACGAGCTGCCTGCCCCCCCGGCCGTTGCGGCGTCGCCGACCAGGATGCCCGGCGAGCCTGCCGGGCCCCAGGTGACGCCGCATGCGACATCCGTGGCACCTGCACCTGAACCTGCGGCACCCGTGGCGCCCGTGGTCTCCGAGGACTGGGCGCTGGGCACCTGGGTGGAGCTGTCCAATGCCCGGCAGAGCATCCGCACCCAGCTGACCTGGGTCAGCCCGCAGCAGACGCTGTTCCTGTTCACGGCCACCGATGGCAGCACCCAGTCCATGACGCGCCGCATGCGCGACAAGCTGCTGGCGCAAGGGCAGCTGCGGCGCGTGGACTGAGGCGCCTGCCGGACATGCGCCGGCGCCGATGGGGACGAATCGTGCCCAATTCGGGCGTTGCGGAGGTTGAGGCTTGAGGCGCGTCAAAAAGACAATGTCCTGCATCGATGCGCCCCGGATCATGGGGCGCATCACCACCGAATAGACCCCACCAGCAGGAGACAGGAACCATGGCGCGTTTGAGGATAGGCATCGTCGGAGCAGGCATTGGCGGATTGGCGGCAGCCAATGCGCTGCACCAGGCAGGGCATGAAGTATTGGTGTTCGAGCAAAGCCGGCAGTTCCTGCGCGTGGGCGCGGACATCAACCTCACGCCCAATGCCGTGCGCGCCCTCGATGGCCTGGGCGCCGACATCGCCGCCGCCGTGCGTGCCAGCGCTGCACGGCCCACGCACCGCATCAGCCGCAACTGGGACACGGGCGAGGAAACCTCGCGCCTGACCATGGGTGAGGAGGCCGAGCGCAAATACGGCGCGCCCCAGCTCACCATCCACCGCGCGGACCTGCTGGCGGCCCTGGCCGATGCCTTTCCGCTGGACCAAGTGCAGTTGGGCAAGCGCGCCAGCCAGATCACGCAGACGGGGCAAGGCGTGGACATCGCCTTCACCGATGGCAGCGAAGTGGCCGGGCTGGACGCACTCATTGGCGCGGACGGCATCCACTCCGTGGTGCGTGCGGCCCTGTTCGGCGCCGAAAGCCCGCGCTTCACGGGCGTGGTGGCCTTCCGCGCGGTGGTGCCTACCGAGCGCGTGCGCCATGTGCCCGACATCCAGGCCTTCACCAAATGGTGGGGCGCCACGCCGCAAAGCCAGATCGTGACCTTTCCGCTGAACCAGGGGCGCGATACCTTCATCTTTGCCACCACGGCCCAGGAGTCGTGGCATGAGGAATCCTGGACCACGCCGGGCAGCGTCGAGGAGTTGCGCGGCTTCTATGCCGATTTCCATCCCGACGCGCGTGCGCTGCTCGACGCCTGCGACACGGTGCTCAAGACCGCGCTGTACGAGCGCGATCCCCTGCCGGCCTGGTCGCAGGACCGCGTCACGCTGCTGGGCGATGCCTGCCACCCGATGATGCCCTTCATGGCCCAGGGTGCGGGCATGGCCATCGAGGATGCCGTGGTGCTGGCGCGCAACCTGGACGCTGCCCAGGGATCGCAGCAGGTGCCCGCTGCCCTGGCGCGCTACCAGGCCATGCGCATGCAGCGCACCAGCGAGATCCAGATCGGCTCGCGCGGCAACAACTGGCTGCGCGCCGGTGGCAATGCCGATGGCGTCTACGGCTACGACGCCTGGGCGGTGGCACTGCAGGCCTGAACCCGGTCAGGGCCGGCAGGCGGCCAGCTCCCTGGCACAGGGCAGCTCCAGCCCTTCGGCCGTGGTCAGCGACTGCGCGGCCAGCACGGCGCGCACCGTGGCCAGGGCCACGGCCTCGGCGGCCATGGCGGACAGGGTCAGCATGCCCAGCGAGTGCTCGGCCAGGCCCGTGCCCAGGGCGAACAGGGTGTCGCCATCGCTCATGGTGTGCACGGGTCGTATGGCGCGTGCCAGGCCGTCATGGGCCACCACGGCCAGGCGCTGGGCCTGGGCCTTGGTGATGCGTGCATCGGTGGCAACCACGCCGATGGTGGTGTTGGTGCCTGCCAGCAGCGGCCGGGGCTCTTCGCCGCGCAGCAAGGCACGGCAGGTGTCGTGCAGCTGGCGGCCATCGGGGCTGCGCGCGCCGGCCAGCAGCACGCCGCTGTGGGGATCGACCACATCGCCCACGGCATTGCAGGCGATCAGCGCGCCCACGGTGACGCCGTGCACGGTGAGCGAGGCCGTGCCGATGCCGCCCTTCATGGCGCGATCCATGCCGAAGACCTTGCCCACGCAGGCGCCCATGCCGGCGCCCACATTGCCCTCGGCAGGCCGCGCGGCGCTGGCGGCCTGGCAGGCCGCATGGCCGGCATCGGCACCCGGGCGGATGCGGCTGTCGCCCACCGCCAGGTCGAACAGCACGGCGGCCGGCACGATGGGCACGCGGCCCACGCCCACATCCAGTCCTATGCCCTGCTCATCGAGCCAGCGCATGGCGCCGCTGGCCGCGTCCAGCCCCCATGCGCTGCCGCCCGAGAGCATGACGGCATGCACCTGCTGCACCAGGTTGGAGGGATGCAGCAGGTCGGTCTCGCGCGTGCCGGGGGCGGCGCCACGCACATCGCAGCCGCCCACGGCGCCGCCGCGCGCCAGCACGACGGTGCAGCCCGTGGGGCGGCGGGCATCGGTGTGGTGGCCCACCTCGATGCCCTGTACGCGGGTGATGGAGCCGGGGTCTGAGTCGGTGCTTGGCATGCGCTGCTCTGCTCTGTGATGGACAGGCCTTCACCTTAGCCGAAACGGCAGCCCTGCACCCGGTCTTCAGCGCAGCACTTCCAGCTGCGTGACCACGAAGGCGCCCTGGTCCTGCTCGGCGCGAAAGCGCACCTTGTCGCCCGCCTTGAGGGCGGGCTCGGGTGCTGCCACGCGCAGCTGGAAGACCATGGTCATGGGCGGCATGCCCAGGTTCTTGAGTTCGCCGTGGCGCAGCGTGACCTTGCTGGTGCGTGCATCCCAGCGCGTGACCTCGCCTTCGCTGAGGTCCTGGCTGGCGGCGGCGGGTGCGGTTTCGGCAGATTGCGCGCCATGCGCCGCATGGTCGTGGGCCGTGGCCTGGGCCCAGGCCCAGGCCGGGATCAGCGCGGCGGCAAGGGCCAGGCGCACGGCAAGGGCGGTACGGGACGTACGGGACGTACGGGAAACAAGGAGGACTGTGTTGTGCATGGTGTGCTCCGGGGGTCAGCGGTAGCTGGTGAAGGTGCGGGTGGAAACGTCGCTGTTCATGAGGTTCTTGGTGATGAGCAGCACCTCGTAGGGGTCCTTGCGGCCGCCGTACTCGGGGCCGTCCATGCCGGGGCTGCCCACGGGCATGCCGGGCACTGCAATGCCTACCGCCTTGGGCTTTTGCCTGAGCAGCTTGTGCACGTCGGCCGCAGGCACATGGCCTTCGAGCGCATAGCCTTCGACCAGGGCCGTGTGGCAGGACCCCAGGCGCGCCGGAATGCCCAGCCTGGCGCGCACGGCGCTGTTGCCGGTGTCGTGCACGGTGACGGCAAAGCCGTTGTGCTCCATGTGCACCACCCAGTCCTGGCAGCAGCCGCAGTTGGGGTCCTTCCAGACCTCGACCGGGATGCGGGCCGTGGGTGCAGTCGCCCACAGCGAAGGGGCGGCGAATGCCGTGCAGGCCAGGGCCATGCGGCGCAGCGCACTGCGGCGCGGGTGGGCGGATGCCATGCGTTCATGTTTCATCGGGTGCTCCTGAAGGGGGGAAGAAGTGGCGCGCTCATTGCGTCACGGTGATGGTTCCGCGCATGCCGGCCTGGTAGTGGCCGGGGATGAGGCAGGCAAAGTCGAAGCTGCCTTCGCGGTTGAAATTCCAGACCAGGTCGCCGGATTGGCCGGGCGAGACATGGGCCATGTAGGGCTCGCCGTGCTCCATGGTGGGGAACTTGAGCATCATCTGCGCGTGCTCGTCCAGCGAGGCCGGCGTGCCCAGCACGATCTCGTGCATGACCTGGCCCTTGTTGGCCACGCGCAGGCGCACCGTCTCGCCGCGCTTGACGCTGATGCGCTCTGGCGTGAAGCGCATGTTGTCGCTCATGTCCAGGGTGATGGTGCGCCGGGCGGCCGAGGCATCGCCGGCAATGCCCCAGGGCTTTTGCTCCTTGACCGCGGCGGCCTTGGGAGCGTCATCGTGGGTTTCGCTGCCATGGGCGAAGACGGCAGCGGGGCCGGCGAGCAGTGCCGTGGCGAGGA
Source organism: Delftia sp. WSY_12 (assembly GCF_043104645.1). Taxonomy (NCBI): domain Bacteria; kingdom Pseudomonadati; phylum Pseudomonadota; class Betaproteobacteria; order Burkholderiales; family Comamonadaceae; genus Delftia; species Delftia sp. WSY_12. The sequence continues at coordinate 109,701 of NZ_JBICKW010000009.1, read as the reverse complement.
GGAGGGCAAAGGTGTTCATGAGGTGCTCCTTGGATGGCATCAGTGGTGCTCATGGCCCGCACCGGGCTTGCGCACGCTGGGTGCGCCGGGGGACTGGCCGGGCGTGGTCTGGCGCGGTGCGGAGGCCTCGGCCGCCGGCCCCTTCCATTCATAGGCCACGCGGCCCTTGGGGTGGTTGAACCAGCCCGGGTCGCCGTAGTCGTTGGCGCCCAGCTGCTCGCGCACCTTGAGGGTGGTGAACATGCCGCCCATCTCGAGGGGGCCGAAGGGGCCCGTGCCGGTCATCATCGGGAAGGTGTTGTCGGGCAGGGGCATCTCCATGGCGGCCATGTCGCCCATGCCGCGCTCGCCCATGACCATGTAGTCGGGCACGATCTTCTGGATCTTGCCGACCAGGCCCCGGTGGTCCACGCCGATCATGGTCGGCGTGTCGTGGCCCATGGCGCCCATGGTGTGGTGGCTCTTGTGGCAGTGCAGGGCCCAGTCGCCCAGCTCGTCGGCGATGAACTCCACCTGCCGCATCTGGCCCACGGCCACGTCCGTGGTCACCTCGGGCCAGCGTGCGGACCGGGGCACGGGGCCGCCGTCCGTGCCCGTGACCTCGAATTCGTGGCCATGCACGTGGATGGGGTGGTTGGTCATGGTCAGGTTGCCCACGCGCAGGCGCACGCGGTCGCCGCGCCGGGCGACGACGGGGCTGATGGCGGGGAACACCCGGCTGTTGAAGGTCCAGATGTTGAAGTCCGTCATCTCGGCCACGCGCGGCGTCATGGAGCCGGGCTCCACGTCGTAGGCCGACAGCAGGAAGGCGTAGTCGCGCTGGACCTCGGCGATCTGCGGGTGCGCCGCCTTCGGGTGCGTGATCCACAGGCCCATCATTCCCATGGCCATCTGCACCATCTCGTCGGCATGCGGGTGGTACATGAAGGTGCCGGGACGGCGCGCCGTGAACTCGTAGACAAAGGTCTTGCCGGGCGGGATGTGCGGCTGGGTCAGGCCGCCCACGCCGTCCATGCCGTTGGGCAGGCGCTGGCCGTGCCAGTGCACGGTGGTGTGCTCGGGCAGGCGGTTGGTCACGAAGATGCGGACCTGGTCGCCTTCCACCACCTCGATGGTGGGGCCGGGGCTCTGGCCGTTGTAGCCCCACATGTTGACGAAGAAGCCCGGCGCCACCTCGCGCACCACGGGCTCGGCCACCAGGTGGAATTCCTTGACGCCTGCGTTCATGCGCCAGGGGGTGGTCCAGCCGTTGAGCGTGACCACGGGGCGGTAGGGGCGGCCGTTGGGCGGGGCCAGCGGGGCGGCGGTCTCGGCCGAGGACTGGGTCGCTGCCTCGGGCAGGGCGGCCAGGGCCACGCGGCTGACGGCGGCACTGGAGACGGCGGCCACGGCGGCGCCGGTGAAGAAATTGCGGCGGTTCATGTCAGTGGCTCGCTTCGTTGGTGGGGGTGGGCGCGGCAGCGCTGGCGGCAGCCTGGATGGCTCCCGGCGACGTGCCGGTCAGTGCCAGCTGCAGGTCGGTCTCTGCCAGCCAGAAGTCGCGCTGCGCATCGGTGGCGGTGGCCACGGCCTGGGCGCTGCTGCGGGCCTCGGCCAGCAATTGCCAGACGCTGACGAACATGCCGTTGTAGCGAAGCATGGTTTCGTCCTGGATGAAGCGGCGCAGCGGCAGCACCTCGGCCTGCTGCTGGTGGGCCAGGTCCCAGGCCGTGCGGTAGCGCATCCAGCTGCTGCGCGCCTCGGCGCGAGCCTGGATGGCGCCTTGCTGCAGCTGGGCCGCGCTGCGCTGCAGCTCGGCGCGCGCGCGGCCGCTGGCGGCGCCGCCCCAGTCGAACAGCGGCAGGGGCAGGTCGATCTCCCAGCCGCGTGTCACATCGCTGTGGCCGGTGGCCCGGTCCGTGGCGGTGTTGCGGCTGTAGCCCAGGCCGATGTCGCCGAAGATGGCGCCGGCGCGCGCCCAGCCCCGGCGCTCGCCCAGATGGTCCAGGTCGCGGCGCAGGGCGCGCAGGTCCAGGCGCTCGCGCAGCGCGGTGGCCTCGGCATCGTCCCCGGCGCGCAACTGCGTGGCGGCCTGCGGGATGGCGGGCAACTGGTCGGGCAGCTTGAAATCGATGCGCCCTCCCCACAGGCCCATCAGACGGGCCAGTTGCTCATGCTCGGCCGTGGCGGCCAGGCGCGCACGCGCCAGCTGGGCTGCGGTGTCCTGCTGGATGCTGAGCTCGCGCGCCTGCTGCAGCCGGCTGAAGTTGCCCACGCGGGCCATGCGCCGCGCCAGCTCGGCCCCGGCCTCGGCCGCCTCGTGCATGCGCTCGCTGGCCGCCAGCTGCTGGCGCGCGGCCACGGCGCGCAGCCATGCGCGGCGCGTGTCGGCGGCCAGCCGCAGCACGTCCTGCGCTGCGGTCAGCGTGGCCTGTTCCATCTGCATGCCCTGCCAGCGGCTGCGCCAGGGCAGGGTGATCAGGCTGACCAGGCCGAAGCTCAGCTGGCGCTCGATCTCGCGCTCGTCGCTGTTGACCATGCGGCTCAGGGTCAGCGTGGGGTTGGGCAGTGTCAGGGCCTGCACGCGGTCTGCATCCTGCACGCCCAGTTGCGCCAGGCGCGCCTGCAGGCCGGGATTGTTGAGCAGTGCGATGCGCACGGACTGGTCCATGTCCAGCGGCTGGCGCAGCCACTCGTCGATGCGCTGCTGCGCCGCGTCGCGGGCCTGCAGATCGGTTGGTGGCAGTTGGGCGCCGTCCGGCAGGCGGCTGGCGGTATGGGACTGGACCGCGCCGCGCAGGCCGTCGGGCGAGATGCTGGCGCAGCCGGCCAGGGCCAGCACGGCAGCCATGGCGCCGACCAGCCGGGTGGGGGCGAAGACGGTGCGCTTCATGGCCGGCCTCCGTGCTGCATGTGAGAGCCGTGCGGGGACGGCGCAGGCGTGGATCGGCCGGCCTGGGCCGCCTCCCAGCGCAGGATGTCCACATGGCCGTTGGGAAACTCGGCCACGGCGGCATTGGCCTGGCGCCAGTCGGTCAGTTCGGTTTCCACGGCGCCGCTGGGCGGCAGGGCCGCATGGCGCAGGGGCAGGCTGGCGGCTGCCGGATCGATGGCGCCGGTCAGGCCTGCGGAGGAAGAGGCCGGGGGGAGGCTGCCGTCATGGGCTTGGGCCCAGGCAGCGGGGCTGGAGACGGCAAGGGCTGCCAGCCCGAAATGGATGAGGGGGATGAGGGGGGCGAGAAAATGCGCACGGCGCATGGTGATCTCCTGAATGCGTAACGGGTGACGCATCCGCAGCCAAGCGCCCTGCCATGCCCGAGAACGGGCTGCCCATGGACGGGCGGCAGGGATGGCGCGGACGCACTTCGGGCGTCAGGCTTCAGGAAATGGGTGGCTTGATGGCCTGCAGCTTGGCCGCGCTGGCAAAGCGCGTGCTGCCTTGGGGGCGCAGTGCGGCGGACGGCGCAGCGCCGTCCGAGCCGATCTGGCCAGGGGTGAAAAGGGCCGAATGGCAGATGCCGCACAGGGTGCAGCTGGGGCCGTGTTCATGCTCGCCGCAGCCGCCGCCCGGGTGGCCGCTGGCCTGGGGAGCGCAGCCTGCACTGTGCTCGGCGTGTGATGCGTGATCTGGGCCGTGATCTGCGGCGTGGGCCGCATGATGCTGCTCGGGGCTGTCCGGCGATTGCGTGATTTCCCGCGCGATTTCGGGCGCGTGGTGGTGGAGTGCCGACGCCGGATCCAACGCTGGAACAGATGCGGCAGCCAGCGCCAGGGCCGACATGACCGGCGCAGCCCCCATGGCCATGGCGTCGCCCAGCAGGCCACGAAGGACCAGCAGCAAGACCAGGACAATGGACAAGGGGCGGCGCATAGGCATGGATGATACCGGACGGTGCCGCGAAGTTCCTCAGGTGCGGGCCCTCTGCCCGGGCGGGCGGCGCGTGGTGCGCAGTGCCTCGGCGATCAGCGCCGATATGGCGGGTGGCATGTCCATGGGCAGGGTGGCCGGCACCGTGGTGCGGCCGGTGTTGCCGCGCGGCAGCCGGTCCAGCAGATGGCCTGCGGGCACCAGGGCCAGGCGCAGCAGCTGGCCGGCGACCTCCCTGCCGTCGCGCAGCTGCAGCGCGTGGCGCAGCATCCAGCAGTGGGATCGCCAGTGCAGGCCCAGCAGCTGCTGGGCCTGCACATGGCTGGCCTCCAGCAGCAGCCAACGCTGTGCGGGCGCCTGGTCCTGGCTTGAACGGAAGCTGTGCAGCAGGTGGGTGAAGGCGGCACGGCGCTGGGCGTCGGTCATGCCGTCTCCCGGTCGCTGCCCCAGCGGCGCAGCCGCAGGCCGTTGCCGACCACCAGCAGGCTCACACCCATGTCCGCCAGCACGGCCAGCCACATGCTGGCGTTGCCGGCCAGGGCCAGCGCGAAGAACACCAGCTTGACGCCCAGCGACAGGGCGATGTTCTGCCAGAGCACGGCGTGGGCGCTGCGCGACAGTTCCACCACCTCGGGCAGGCGGCGCAGGTCGTCGTTCATCAGCACCACGTCGGCGGTTTCCATGGCCATGCCCGTGCTGTGCATGCCGCCCATGGCAAAGCCGATGTCGGCCTGGGCCAGGGCCGGTGCGTCGTTGATGCCGTCGCCCGTCATGGCCGTGGGGCCGCGTGTGCGTTGCAGCTCGGCCAGTGCGTCGAGCTTGTCCTGGGGCAGCAGGCCGCCGCGCGCATCCTGGATGCCGGCTTCGGCAGCGATGGAGCGCACGGTGGCCGTGTTGTCGCCGCTGAGCACCACGGGCTGCACGCCCAGGGCCTGCAGGCGCGCCACGGCTTCGCGGGCCTGGGGCCGCAGCGGGTCGGCCACGGCGAACAGGGCACGCACGCCCCCGGCATCGGCCAGCAGGGTCACGGTGCGGCCCTGGGCTTCGTGCATGGCCAAGCCGGCGCGCAGCGCGGCGCTGTCCCAGCCTTGCTCCTGCACCCAGCGCAGGTTGGCCAGGGTCCAGAGCTGGCCGTCGATCTCGGCCTGCACGCCACGGCCGGGCAGGGCCAGCAGCTTGCTGACCGAGGCCCGCGCGGCATCGGCGGCCACGGCGGCATCAGCCTGGAGGCCGGAAGCAATGGCGCGCGAGACCGGGTGGTCCGAGCGGCCGGCCAGGGCCAGGGCGCGCGCGGCGGGCAGGGCGGGGCCAGGGGCGGTGTCCCGGGCTGCATCCTCTTCGCTCCAGGACTTCCATTCGACCAGCTTCGGGCTGCCCGTGGTCAGCGTGCCGGTCTTGTCCAGGGCAATGGCGCGCAGCTTGCGCGCCGATTCCAGCGCCTGGCCTCCCTTGATCAGCAGGCCGCGGCGTGCAGCCGCCGTCAGCGCGCTGACCACCGTGACGGGGGTGGACAGCACGAGGGCGCAGGGGCAGGAGATGACCAGCAGGGCCAGGGCCTGGTAGGCCGCGTCATGCCAGCTCCAGTCCATGACCAGCGGCGCCAGCACCGCCAGCGCAATGGCCAGCACCAGCACGATGGGCGTGTAGACGGCGGCAAAGCGGTCGACAAAGCGCTGGGTGGGTGCCTTGGAGGCCTGGGCCTGCTCCACGGCATGGACGATGCGCGCAATCAGGCTGTCATTGGCCGCCGAGGTGACGCGCATCTGCAGCTCGCCATCCTGGTTGATGCTGCCGGCGTAGAGCTCGTCGCCCGGGGCCTTGTCGGCCAGGGCGCTTTCTCCGGTGATGGGCGCCTGGTTGACCGAGCTTTGGCCGCGCAGGACCACGCCGTCAAGCGGCACGCGCGCGCCAGGGGCCACGCGCACGGTGGCGTCCAGCGCCACGTCGGCGGCGGCCACGCGCTGCACGCTGCCATCGGGCTGGAGCACGTCGGCCGTCTCGGGCGCCATCTGCAGCAGGCTGCGGATGGCATTGCGCGCCCGGTCCATGGCCTGGTCCTCGATGCGCTCTGCCGCGGCGTACAGGGCCATGACCATGGCGGCCTCGGGCCACTGGCCGATGGCGAAGGCACCCGTGACGGCAATGGCCATCAGCGCATGGATGCCCAGCTTCAGGCGCAGCACGTCGCGGATGCCGGCCTTGTAGACGCCCAGGCCCGACAGGGCAATGGCCAGCACGGCCACGGCCATGCCGCCGTATTGCAGGGCCGGCACGCCGCCCTGGGAGCCGCTGAGCCAGTGGGCGGCTTCGGCCAGCACGGCTGCAATCAGCGCGGCCGTGATGCGCGGCCAGCCGGGCAGCACGCTGTGGTCATGGCCGGCATGGGGATCGCTCTCGTCGTGACCGTGGTCGTGATTGTGGTCGTGATTGTGGTCGTGATTGTGGTCGTGATCGTGGCCATGGCCCTCGCCGTGCGCATGCGAGTGGCCATGGGCCTTCTTGCGGGCCGGCGTGGGCTGGGTGATGGTGAAGGGCGCGCAGCAATCGGTGCCGCAGGCGGAAGACGGCGAAGTCGAGGCGGGCGTGGAATGGGCTGGGAAGGCTTTCAGGGCCTCGTTGCCCTGAGGGCTTGGCAGGCGATTGGAGTTCATGCGAGCATTGGAAACGGTGAAGTCACTTCAAGGTCAAGCATGTCACAGCATGAATCTGCGCGCTGGCGCATCGGCGAGGCGGCCAAGCGTTCCGGCGTGGCCGCCGCCAACATCCGCTACTACGAGAAGGAAAGGCTGCTCAGTGCAGGCGCGCGCGAGGACAACCAGTACCGGCTGTACAGCGACAGCGATGTGCACCGGCTGCGCTTCATCCGCCTGTGCCGCGCCATGGACATGTCGCTGGACGAGGTGCGCACCCTGCTGGCGCTGGACGGCGCCAGCAAGGCCGACTGCGTGGCCGCCAACGAAACCCTGGATGCGCACCTGGGCCATGTGCGCGAGCGCCTGGCCGAGCTGCGCGCGCTGGAGCATGAGCTGATGCAGCTGCGCAGCCAGTGCGACGGGTCGGCCAGCTACTGCCATCTGATCGAGGCCCTGCACGCCCAGGCCGACGAGCCGCTGGCGCCTGCCCTGGGCAGCACCGGCGCCAAGCGCCATGTGTAGCGCCGTCCGCGGCTGCCTGTCTTGCGCCGGCGTCCGACGGACCGTCCCGGTACGGCTCGCTATCATCGACCGATGAGCCTCAGCCACGCAGCCCTGTCCCTTCCCGACCGCATCTGGGCGGCGCTGCGCGACCATGCGCTGGCCTGGTGGCGCAGCGTCTACCTGGGCGCCGTGTTGCTGGTGCTGGCCATGTCCCCTTCCAGCTACCGGCGCGGCGCGCGGCGTGCCATGGCGCACCAGATCTATGTGCAGACCGGGCCCATCCTGCTGGGTTTCACGGCGCTGGCGGCGCTGTTGTGCGCGGTGATCACGCGCATCGTCATCGTCACGGCGCTGAGCTATGGGCTGTCGCGCTATGCGCTGGAGATGGTGGTGCGCGTGCTGGTGATCGAGCTGATCCCGCTGACGGCCGCACTGTTCGTGGCCATGCGCTGCACCATTCCCAACGGCACGCTGATTGCGCAGCTGCGCGCGCGGGGCCAGCTCCAGGCCTGGCAGGAGCGCGGCTCCGATCCGCTGCGCATGGCCCTGGTGCCGCGCGCCGCCGGTGGCGTGTTTGCCTCGGTCACGCTGGCCGTGCTCAGCTGCGTGGTGGCCCTGGTCACCGTCTACCTGAGCGTCTATGGCTTCACGCTGGCGGGCCTGCCCGGCTACACGCGCATCTTCGGCCAGATCTTCACGCCGGCCGTGACCCTGGTCTTCGTGCTCAAGACCTGGTTCTTCAGCCTCACCGTGGCCATCATGCCCATGGCTTCGGGCCTGTATGCGCCGCTGCGGCGCCACCGGCTCGGCGGCGCGGCGCTGGGCGGCTTTGCGCGCATGTTTGCCGTGCTGCTGGTGATCGAGGTGATCTCGCTCATGGGCAACTACTACTGAGCACGCCCGCTGAACTCCACGAACCCCACATGCACGGCAAGGCCCGTGCCAGAACAAGGAATGCCATGACCGATACGCGGCGCACGCCGCCAGACCCCTGGGACGGCGAGGAAATCGAGGCCCTCAAGCCCGTGGCGCACCTGCGCGCCAAGGCGGCGGGCCTGCTGCTGTTCACGCTGGTGCTGATTCTTGGATCGGCCCTGTACCTGCTGTACTCGCGCGGCGTGTTCGACGCCACGCAGCGCCTGGTGCTCACGGCCGACGACTCCGAGGGCGTGAGCGTGGGCATGGACATGACCTTCTCGGGCTTTCCGATCGGGCGCGTGCGCCGCATCGAACTGGCCGAGGACGGCAATGTGCGCATCCTCATCGACGTGCCGCGCAAGGACGCGCACTGGCTGCGCGAGTCCAGCGTCTTCACCCTGGTCAAGGGGCTGGTGGGCGGCACCACCATCAAGGCCTACAGCGGCATCCTCAGCGATCCGCCGCTGCCCGACGAGGCCGTGCGCCCCGTGCTGCGCGGCGATGCCACGGCCGAGCTGCCGCAGATCATGTCCACGGCCAAGGAAGTGCTGGGCAACATCGCCCAGCTCACCGCGCCGGACTCGGCCCTGGGCGGGTCGCTGACCGAGCTGCGCGGCCTGGCCGGCCGGGCCCAGGGGCCGGGCGGCGTGCTGGGCGTGGTCATGGGCAGCGAGCAGGAGGCGCGCAAGGTCACGGCCCTGCTGGACCGCGCCAATGCCACGCTGGCCCGCATGGAGCGCATGGTGGCGCGGGCCGACAGCCAGGTGTTCGACGCCGGCGGCGTCATGCCCGAGGTGCGTTCCACCGTGGTGCAGCTCAACGGCCTGCTGGCCGACACGCGCCGCACGCTGGGCAAGGTGGACGCCGTGCTGGCCGAGGCCCAGGCCGTGGGCTCCAATGCGCGCGAGGCCACGGCCGACCTGGGCGCACTGCGCGCCGAGGTGGAGGGCAACCTGCGCCGCCTCGAAGGCGTGCTGGCCGACCTGCAGCGCAAGTGGCCGTTTGCCCATCAACCGGAGTTGAAGCTGCCATGAGTGCTGCCGCCAAGAAACTTTCTGCCGCAACCCTCCTGGCGCGCCATGCCGCCGCCGGCGCCGTGCTGACCCTGGTGCTGGCCGGCTGCAGCAGCCGCCCGCCCGCGCCGGACTGGGCGCTGAATGCCGAATCGGCTTCGCAACGCGCATCCACCGCCTACCTGGAAGGCCGCCAGCGCGTGCAGGCCCTGGAATGGGACAAGGCCCGCGCCGAGGTGGCCGCCACGGGCCGCACCGACCTGGCCGCGCGTCTGGAGCTGATGCGCTGCGCGGCCCAGGTGGCCAGTCTCGAATGGGACGACTGCCCCGGCTACCAGGCGCTGGCGCTTGACGCGGCGCCGGCGGAGGCCGCCTATGCGCGCTATTTGCAAGGCAGGCCCCGGCCCGAAGACATTGCGCTATTGCCGGAACTACAGCGCCCCGTGGCGCAGGCGCTGCTGGGTGTGCCTGCCTCGGCGCTGGCTGCCGTGGGCGCCATCAAGGAGCCGCTGCCCCGGCTGGTGGCGGCCGGCGCGGCCTTGCGGGCGGGGGCGGCACAGCCGCAGTTGCTGGAGCTGGGTGCCGAGACCGCCTCGGCCCAGGGCTGGCGCCGGGCGGTGATGGCCTGGCTGCTGCTGCAGGCCAGGGCCCATGATCAGGCGGGCGAGGTGGACAAGGCCCAGGCCGTCAGGCGCAGGCTGGCGCTGCTGGAGAAGACGGCCAGCGGTGGGGGCGCATCGGCAGGTACATCAACCGGCGCATCGGCCGGCAAATGAAAACAGCGCCAGTCCGAAAGGGATGGCGCTGAGCAGGCATTTGCAGGCGCTTGCAGGGCCTACATCGACGACAGCAGGGCGCCCGGGTCTTTTTGCAGCAAGGTGTCTGCGGCCGGGGCGGCGCTGTCCAGCCACAAGGTGGCAACGCTGGCGGCGACGGCAAGCAATACCGTGGCGGTGAAGGCAATGAAGGGATGACGTCCGAAGGGGCTGGGTCTGCGCATGGTGCACCTCCTGTCTGGCAGCGCAGGCAGAGCATGGGGCTGGGCCTGGACTCCATTGCACACCGGATTGCGCAGCGTGGCTGTCGGACAATCGCTTTCTCTCTTGACGTTCGTGAAAAAAGCGGTGGGAGAAATTCCCTATCGATCTTCAGAAGGCCGAAAAAAAAAGCGAGGCAAGGCCTCGCTGAAAGTTCGGGACGTAAGTCCCCGGCCCGTGCTGGCAGGCCAGGCGTCGCCTTAGAAACGGTGGCGGATACCCGCGATCAGGCTGGTGCCCGACTTCAGGTCCGTGATGCGGTCGTGCATCAGCACGGTGTACACATCGGTGCGCTTGGACAGGTAGTGGTCGTAGCCCAGGCTGGCCGTGGTGCGCGTGGAGTCCACGGCGCCGATCTCGGCCTTGGTGCGGGCGAGGGCTGCCTTGATGGTGCCGGCGCTGCTCACGGGCACGTCCAGGCCCAGCGAGTAGGTGCTGTTCTTGCGGTCCAGGTCCTTGACCTTGGCCTGGCCGTAGGTCGCGTACAGCTTGGCCACTTCGAAGTTGTAGGTGCCGCCCAGCATCCAGTCGGTTTTGGTGGGCATGACGGCCAGGCTCACGGGGTTGCTGATCTGGGCGCGTTCGTAGAAGGCCACCAGGCTCAGCGGGCCGCCGAAGTACATGGCGTTCACGCCGATGTTCTTCTTGCCGGAGTCGCCGCCCTTTTCACCGAACTGGTAGTGGACGTTGGCCTGCAGGCCGCCGAACTTGGGCGTGCTGTAGACGATCTGGTTGCTCCAGCCGGTGTCCGACGGCGTGGTCAGGTTGGCCGAGCCCCAGGCTGCCGTGCCCACGTTGGCGTGCAGCACCAGCGGGGAGATGGTGAAGGAGTCGCCGAAGGGGTTGGTCAGGATGGTGGGCAGGAAGTTGGGCGCCATGCCGCGGCCCAGGCGCACCGTGCCGAAGCCGCCGGACAGGCCGACGTTGGCATCGCGCGAGAAGTACGGGTCGCCGTCGAAGCGGCCGGGGCTGCCGGTGTCCACGCGCATGAAGGCCGTCAGCTGGAAATCGACCTTCAGGCCGCCGCCCAGGTCTTCCTGGCCCTTCATGCCCCACCAGGAGGTGGTCATGCCGCCCGAACCCACGACGCCCTTGCCGCTGGCGTCGCCAGCCATGCGCATGGAGCCGGCATAGGCGTCCACCAGGCCTGTCAGCTGGACCGAGCTTTGGGCGTGTGCAGCGCCGGCGCAGGCCAGTGCAGCGGCCAGTGCGATGAAGGAACGTTTCATGTTGAGGAGTCTTTCATTGTTGGATAGTGGAAACGGTTGGCCAGTGCTGTGACCGGGGCAGACGATGAGGCAAACGCCCTGGGCGGGCTATGTGGCAAACCTGGGACAGTGGCGTTTTCGCATCAGGGTCCGGCCGGTGTCGGCGTGCCTTTGCGGTGCGCGCGCGAGGCAGTCCAGACTGGCTAAGCCGCGTATTACAACGCATCCCAGCCATTGCACCGGCCAGAAAGTGGTGTCTTTGACACAGTTATGACGAAACTTAATTTGTGTTTTGCACTCTCGCGGCTTGAACGCTGCCGTGCACTGGGTTGGGGCCGGGGCACCAGGCCTGTGCAGCAGGTCCTTGCAAGAGGGCTCAAAGGTCAATTCAGGGCTCCTTGTTCGTCGGTTGGAGGAAGATTTCCGCCTGTTGCCAGGCCTGTGGCTGCAACTGATTGCAAACGGCGTGCCAGCCTGCAACCCGGCCACCGGCCTCCACGGGGGTCCATGAGCCGGGCATGTGTTTGCAGACGTGTCAGACTCGCGCCCATGTCCGAATCCACCTTGCTCGTTGCCGATGACCACCCGCTGTTCCGCGCTGCGGTGATCCATGTGCTGCGCGAGGCCCTGCCGCAGTTCGCCGTGCTGGAGGCCGCAAGCGCTGCGACCCTGGGGGCGGCGCTGCAGCAGCACCCCGAGATCGAACTGGTGCTGCTGGACCTGGCCATGCCGGGCGCGCGCGGCTTCTCCGCGCTGCTGCATGTGCGCGGCGAGTACCCCGACATTCCGGTGGTGGTGATCTCATCCAACGACCATCCGCGCGTGATCCGCCGTGCCCAGCAGTTCGGTGCCGCGGGCTTCATTCCGAAGTCGGCGCCGGCCGAGGCCATAGGCACGGCCCTGCAGGAAGTGCTGGACGGCGGCAGCTGGTTCCCGCCCATGGCCGCCGAGCGCTCCGAGGCCGACGCCGCGCTGGCCGCGCGGCTGGCCCAGCTCACGCCCCAGCAGTTCCGCGTGCTGCTGTGCCTGGCCGACGGCCTGCTCAACAAACAGATCGCCCATGAACTGGGGCTGGCCGAGAACACCGTCAAGGTGCATGTGACGGCCATTCTCAAGAAGCTGGAGTGCTACAGCCGCACGCAGGCTGCCGTGCTGGTCAAGAGCCTGGAGAACGACGGCACGGCCTGAACTCCATGCCGCGGCGTGCCGTGCCCCTACCGGTGGCGCAGCAGCATCTGGCTCATGAGCGCGCGCAGCGCGGGCGGGCGCACGGGCTTGGCCAGAAAGCCCCAGCCGCGCTCGGCCGCCTGGCGGCGCAGCATGCCGTCGCGCTCGGCCGTGACCAGGATCACGGGCGGCGACTGGCCCCAGCGCTGGCACAGCTGCGCGTAGACATCGGGGCCGTGCAACTGGCCCAGGCGCACATCGAGCAGCACCAGTTGCGGTGCCTCGCCGGGCGCGGCCAGCGCCAGCGCCTCGGCCGGGCCGCCGGCCAGCGGCACGCTGCAGCCCCAGCGCTGCAGCAGGGCGCGCATGGCGGTGCAGGACTGGGGATCGTCCTCCACATACCAGGCGTTCATGCCCTGCAGCGGTGCATCCTGGTCCGGGTCGCCGGTCTGCGCGCTTGCGGCGATCTGCGGCACGGCGCCCGGGTCGCCCAGCGGCACGCAGACCCAGAACACGCTGCCCCGCCCCAGTTGCGAGCGCAGGCCGATCTCATGGCCCAGCAGCCGGCCCAGGCGCTCGACGATGGCCAGGCCCAGCCCGGCACCACGGTCGTCGCCATGGCCCTCGTCCAGGCGGCGGAATTCCTCGAAGATCTCGTGCTGCAGGCTCTCGGGAATGCCCGGTCCCTGGTCGTGCACCTCGATGCGCAACTGCTGGCCCTGGCGCCGGCAGCCGATGACGATGCGGCCCTGGCGCGTGTAGCGTATGGCGTTGGACAGGAAGTTCTGCAGGATGCGGCGCAGCAGGGCCTCGTCGCTGCGCACGACGCAGCGCGTGTCCACCGCGCTCAGGCGCAGGCCCCGGCTTTCGGCCAGGATGCCGAAGTTGTGGCGCATGACCTGCAGCAGCGGGCCCAGCGCGAAGTCGCGCACGCGCACCTCCAGCTGGCCCGATTCCATGCGCGAGATGTCCAGCAGGCTGCCCAGGATGGCGTCCTGCGCGGCCAGGGCGCCGTCGATGCTGTCGGCCACGTGGCGGCCCGCCTCGTCATGCAGATGGCTGCGCAGCAGGGAGCTGAACATGCGCGCGGCGTTCAGAGGCTGCAGCAGGTCGTGCACCGCAGCGGCCACGAAACGGGTCTTGTAGCGGTTGGCCTGCTCGGCCTCGCGCTTGGCCTCGGCCAGGTCGCGCGTGCGCTCGGCAATGCGCTGCTCCAGCGCATCGGCCAGCGAGCGCAGCTCGCGTGCGGCGTTCTTGTAGCTGGTGATGTCGGCATAGCTGGTGACGAAGCCGCCGTCGGGCAGCGGGTTGCCGCGGATCTCCAGCACCGTGCCGTCGTCCTTGGTGCTTTCGCGCAGGTGCGGGCTGCCGCTGCGCAGATGCTGCAGCCGCCGGTGGATGGCCTCTTCGATGGGGCCGGGCCCCAGCAGGCCGCGCCGGGCGTTGTACCGAAACAGGTTCTCTATGGGCTGGCCCGTGCGCAGCAGTTCGGAGGGAAAGCGGAACAGCTCCACGTAGCGCGAGTTCCAGGCCACCAGGTTGAGGTCGGCATCGATCACCACCACGCCCTGGGGCAGGTGCTCCAGGCTGCGGCTCAGTCCCGTGTCGGCCTGGCGCGCGGCCTGGACGATGCCGTCCTGGGCCGTGCGCAGCTCCTGGGCATGCTGGCGCAGCACGGTCTCCAGCTCCAGGCGGCTGCGCAGGCGCAGCGCGGCCAGCCGCCTGCGCTGGCGCACGAACAGCACCAGCATGCCCAGGGCCAGCCAGCCCCCCGCCGCGGCCGCCGCCGCCCAGCGGCTGGCCACGGTGCTGGCCTGCGTGTCATGCAGCAGGTGCAACTGCCAGTCGCTGCCGGGCAGGGGCAGGGTCTGCCACAGCGTGGTGCCGGGCAGGGCGGGTTCCTGCATCTGCACCAGGCGGCTGCCTTGCTCCAGGCCCTGGCGCACCCGGTAGCGCATGGGGTGCAGTTCCTGGTCGATGTACTGGCGCGTGGCGGCCAGGTCCGCCTCGTCGGCGGGGCTCAGGGGTGACAGCAGGCGGTAGCGCCAGTCGGACTGGCTGGCCAGGAAGACCACGCCGTGCTCGTCCGAGGCCATGACCACGTCAGGCGTCTGCAGCCATTCGCGCTCCAGCTCCAGCAGCGCGATCTTGATCACCACCAGGCCCGCGACGGCGTTGTGCTCGTCCAGGATGGCCTGCGACAGGAAGTAGCCCGGCAGGCCCGTGGTCAGGCCGATGCCGTAGAAGCGCCCGCTGCCGCGCGACAGCGCCTGCTGCACATAGGGCCTGAAGCTGTAGTCCACGCCCACGTTGCTGCGCGTCTCGCGCCAGTTGCTGGCGGCCAGGGCCGTGCCGTGGCGGTCGATCAGGGTCAGCGTGGACGACTGGCTGGCGCCGTTGGCCTGCTCCAGCTTGCGGTTGAGGGCATCGACCTCGGCGGGAGACAGCGGGTGGGTGAGGGCGGCGCGCAGCTGCGCATCCAGCGCCAGCACCTCGGGCAGGGTGCGGTAGCGGTCTATGCGCTGGCCCAGGGCCTGGGCGTAGAGGCTGAGCTGGCGCTGCACGCTTTCGGCCTCGCCGCGCAGGGCGCGGTGATAGACCAGCTCCCCGGCCAGCAGCATGCAGGCGAGCATGCCGCCGAACAGCAGCAGCAGGGTCCAGAAGGAGCGGCGTGAAGGGCGTCGAACGGGTTGGGGCATGGTGGTCTGGGCCCGATTGGGCGCCAGCTTGGTGCCTTCCAGGGACGGGAAGGGGTTGGGGATTACCCTGATTCTGCGTCCATTCTCCCTGGGAGAGCGCCTGCGCCTAATACCAATAGGTTATCGGCGCCGGAGGATGCCAGCGGTACAACCTGCACCTTCCCGCAACTTGCCGCACCTCGGTGGTGCGTCAACCCCACAGAAATCCTGCCGGAGCCGCACCATGCATGCCGTCCCCACCCACGCCGCCAGCCCCGAGCGGCTGCCCTTCTACCGCCAGCTGTATTTCCAGGTGGTGGTCGCCATCGTGGCGGGCGTGCTGCTCGGCCACTTCGAGCCCCAGTACGCCGAGCAGTTCAAGCCGCTGGGCGACGCCTTCATCAAGCTGGTGAAGATGATCATCGCGCCGGTGATCTTCCTGACCATCGTCACCGGCATTGCGGGCATGACGCACCTGCGCACGGTGGGCCGGGTGTTCCTCAAGGCCATGGCCTACTTCCTGTTCTTCTCCACGCTGGCCCTGGTGGTCGGCATGGTGGTGGCGCACGTGGTGCAGCCTGGCGCGGGCATGAACATCAACCCGGCCGACCTGGACCAGGCTGCCGTGAAGGGCTATGTGGCCAAGTCGCATGAGCTGACGCTCACCGGCTTTGCCATGGACATCATCCCCAAGACGCTGGTCAGCCCCTTCGTGGGCGACAACATCCTGCAGGTGCTGTTCGTGGCCGTGCTGTTCGGCATCTCGCTGGCCATGGTCGGCGACGCCGGCAAGCCCGTGCTCAACTTCCTGGAGGCGCTGACGGCCCCCGTGTTCAAGCTGGTCGGCATCCTGATGAAGGCTGCGCCGCTGGGCGCCTTCGGCGCCATCGCCTTCACCATCGGCAAGTTCGGCCTGGGTTCGCTGGTCAACCTGGCCTGGCTGGTGGGCTCGTTCTACATCACCTCGCTGCTCTTCGTGGTCGTGGTGCTGGGCTTCGTGGCGCGGCTGTGCGGCTTCTCGGTGCTCAAGCTGGCACGCTACCTGAAGGCCGAGCTGCTGCTGGTGCTGGGCACCTCGTCCTCGGAATCGGCCCTGCCTTCGCTGATGCAGAAGATGGAGCGCGCCGGCTGCGGCAAGTCCGTCGTGGGCCTGGTCGTGCCCACGGGCTATTCGTTCAACCTGGACGGCACCAACATCTACATGACGCTGGCCGCGCTGTTCATCGCCCAGGCCACCAACACCCACCTGACCCTGGGCCACGAGATCGCGCTGCTGCTGGTGGCCATGCTCAGCTCCAAGGGAGCTGCCGGCGTGACCGGCGCGGGCTTCATCACGCTGGCCGCCACGCTGGCCGTGGTGCCCGAGGTGCCCGTGGCCGGCATGGCCCTGATCCTGGGCGTGGACCGCTTCATGAGCGAGTGCCGCTCGCTGACGAACTTCATGGGCAACGCCGTGGCCACCGTGGTGGTCTCGCGCTGGGAAAACGAGCTGGACTACAGCAAGCTCAACGCCGCCCTGGACGGAGAGCCCGTGCAGGCCCTGCCTGCCGAGGCCGCCGTGGCCAAGGCCTGAGAACGCCCTGGCCAGGGCAAGGGCCGGCAACGGCCCCTGCCTGCCCCACCGCTGCGCCACCCCAGGGTGGCGCTTTGCTTTGTCTACTCGCCTGCCAAGCTGCCGGGCGCGGCTGACGAGCGCAGCGACAGCTCCAGCCGGTAGGCCAGGGCCACGAAAAGGCTTTGCGCCAGCCCCATGGCCGCCGTCAGCGCGCGAAAGCCGAAGGTGGCGCTGTCCTGCACGATCAGGGCCGCCTCGGCCTCGCGCGCAATGGGGCTCATGCGGCTGTCGGTCATGGCGATCAGGTGGGCGCTGCGCTGCCTGGCCCACTGCGCCACCTGCACGGTTTCGTCCGCATAGGGCATGAAGGAAATGGCGATCATCACGTCGCCGCTGCGCACCGACCGGATCTGCCCCTGCTGCATGCTGCCCAGCGCGCTGAACAGGCCTATGCGCTTGTCGGTGTGTTGCAGCGCATATTCCAGATACACGGCCACGGGAAACGAGCGGCGCGAGCCGGCGATCCAGATCGCCTGCGTGCCGGCCAGCAGCTCCACCGCCCGGTCGAATGCCTGACCGTCCAGGTTCTGGCGCAGCTGCTGCATGCCGGCCATGCCGCCTTTGAGGAATTCGTCGGCAATCTGCACGGGCTCCAGGGCGGCGGGGCCGGCCTCGACCATGTCGCGCACGCGCAGCTCATAGGCGCGGCCCGGCGCGATCTGCTCGGCAAGGCCTTCGCGGAACAGGCGCTGCATCTCGGAAAAACCCGAGAGCCCGAAATGCTTGGCAAACCGTACGACGGCTGAGGGCTGCACACCACATTGCGCGGCAAGGGACTGTATGCCTTGCAGGCCGAGCTGGTCGCGGTGGACCTCGATGTGGCGGGCAATGGCCTTGAGCTGCCGGCTCAGGCCATCGTATTCCTGGGCAATCTGCTGCAGGAGTCGGTCCACGGATGCGGGGGGCGGCGGGGAAGGGCTCATCGCAGGCGGGCCGGTGGGCGATCCCGGGGCAAGGGATCGACTGATTTCTGGATGGGCCATGATGCCATGGCGATCCCCGGGTCCCGGGCCGCTGGCAGCCCAGGCGGGGCATGGCATTCCCTAGCAGTAGTCCACCCAGATCCCGCCGGCATCGGCCGAGCGCACGCAGTTCTCCACCCAGCGCACGCCCTCGATGCCAGCGTGGATGTCCGGATGGAGGATGGTTTGCAGCGCCTCGCGATCGCGCCTGTCCGTGGCCTCCATCGCCAGCGCGAAGCGGTGGTAGAGGTTGGACCATGCTTCGAACAGGCCTTCCGCATGGCCTGCGCTGATGCGGTCTTCCTGCAGCGCGGCGGGGTGCAGATAGCCCATGCCGCGATCGAGCACCTGCGCCGGCTGGCCCTGGACTTCGTGGCGCAGCTGGTTGGGGTGTTCGTCCCACCATTCGAGGCTGGCCCTGGCGCCGATGACGCGCAGCTTGTGCCCATGCATGGAGCCGCTGTTGACCGCGCAGGCCCACAGGTAGCCCATGGCGCCGCCCTGGTACTGCATGAGGGTGAAGGCGTTGTCCTCCAGCGGGGCGCGGCTGCTGACGAAGCTCTGCCGGCTGCACATCAGCCGCTCGATCTTCAGCCCCGGCAGCATCACCTGGGAAAGGTACAGCGGATGCGTGCCAATGTCGCCCAGCACATAGCTGGGGCCGGCAAAGGCCGGGTCCATGCGCCAGCGCGCGGCGGGGCTGGACTGCTCCACCGCCTCGCTGTGAAAGCCGTGCGAGAACTGCATCTGCACGATGCGGATGTCGCCCAGCTCGCCCCGCGCGATCATCTCGCGCGCCTGGGCGATGAGCGGGTGGCCGGCATAGCCGTAGGCCACGCCGACCATGCGGTTCCTGGCAAGGGACAGCTCCAGCAGCTCCTTGGCCTCGGCCGTGGTGAAGCACAGCGGTTTCTCGCAGACCACGTGCAGGCCTGAGAGCAGGGCGGCCTTGCAGATCTCGAAATGGGTGTTGTTGGGCGTGGCGATGGATACCGCGCGAATGCCGTCCGGGCGGCCGGCCTCGGCCTCGAACATCGCCCGGTAGTCGGCGTAGCAGCGCTGCACGTCCACGCCCAGTTGTTCGCCGAACCGGCGCCCGCGCGCGGCATCGATGTCGAACGCCCCGGCCACGAGCCGGAAATTGTGGTCGCGCAGCGCCGCCGACCGGTGCACATGGCCGATCTGGCTGTTGTGTCCGCCGCCGACCATGCCCCAGGCAATCGGGCGGCCGGGCAGAAGGGTTCCGTCGATCATGGTGTCCACCTTTGTGTTGCGTCTTCAGCAAAAGCGTCTTCAGCAAAAACCTGTGCGGGCCAGGAAGGCGCGGCTGGCGGCCACGTCGGGCAGGCTGGCACCCGCATTGCGCGGGTCGCGCTCCTGCTCCACCGTGATGCAGCCTGCATAGCCGATCTCCCGTAGCGTGGCGCCTATGGCCGGATAGTCGAGCACGCCTTGGCCGATGGGGCACATCACGCCCCGGGCGCAGGCGTCGAAGAACGCAATGCGCTCGCCCATCACCTGCCCGTACACCTGGGCGTCTATGTCCTTGAAATGCACGTATTCCAGCCATGCCGCATGCCGGCGCAGCCAGCTTGCCGGGTCCATGCCGCTGTAGTGCAGGTGGCCGGTATCCAGGCACAGTCCGGCGGCCTGCGCCGGCACGTCGGCGGCGATGCGGTCGATCTCGTCGGCAAATTCGATGTAGCCGCCCGCATGCGGATGGATCACCGCGCGCACGCCGAAGCCGCTCCAGGCAAGGTGCGCTATCTGGCGGATGTGATCGACCATGGCGGCCCAGCGTGCATCGGACAGGCGCGGGGCGCGGTCCGGGTGGCCGGCCTCGAAGTCGCGCTCGGGGTGGCCCCAGTCCATCACCACGAGATAGGGCGCCGGGTAGCGTTGCCCGGCTGCAGCGGCCGGCCTGGGAAGCTGGCTGATGAGTCCGCAGATCTCGCGAGTCTGGCGCAGCAGCTGCGGCAGCCGGGCCGGCGAGACGAGATCGTCGAAGATCGTACCGGCGGTGATGCACAGGCGCCGCTGCGTGAATTCCGTGCGTACCAGGGCCGCGTCGAGCGGGATGTAGCCGCAGGGGCCGAGTTCCATGCCCCGAAAGCCCGCCTCGCAGGCCTCGTCCAGCACCTGGCGCCAGGGCGGCAGGTGCGGGTTGTCCACGTTGTCCACGCCCCAGCAGCAGGGCGCGCAGCCAATGGTCAGGGTCGCAGTCATGGCGTCAGGGGCTCAGGGCTGGTAGAACGCAGGGCGTGCTGCGCTCGCCATGCGCTCTATCGCGCCGGAGGACTGCGCCAGCAGGCAGGCATCGGCGGCCACTGCGGCGGCGTAGCCGTCCCAGGCCGAGGGACCTGTCAGTTGCCGGTCGCGCACGCCGTCGATGAAGGCCTGCAGCTCCGCGTCGTAGGCGGCGATGAAGCGCTGCTTCCAGTCGGTCAGCAGGGGCGTGCAACTGCTGGCCGCGCGCTTCATGGGCACGGCCGCAGGCTCCGGCAGGCGCGCGATGCCCGTCTCGCCCACCACTTCGCACTGGATGTCGTAGCCGTACCGGCAGTTGACGAATACCTCCACGTCGATGCGCACACCGCCCACGGTCTCCAGCAGGATGATCTGCGGATCGTTCAGATGCGGCAATGCGTGGCGCGTCTTCCTGGGGAACACCACCTGGGCGCTGGCGTAGTCGTCGTCCAGCAGCCAGCGCAGGACATCGAGCTCGTGGATCAGCGTGTCGGTGATGGCCATGCTGGTGGTGTAGCCCCCGGCCACCGTGGGATTGCGGTGCGCGCAGTGCACCATCAGGGGCGCGCCAATCTCGCCGGCGGCGATGACATGGCGCAGCGCACGGTAGCCCGCGTCGTAGGGGCGCATGAAGCCGACCTGCACCAGGCGCCGGCCCTGCGCCACCTCTGCTTGCACGATGCGCATGCAGCCTGCGGCGGTCACCGCCAGCGGCTTTTCACAGAACACGGGCTTGCCGTGGGCGATGGCCTCCAGCACCAGTTCCTCGTGCGAGGGACCCCAGGAGGTGACCAGCACCGCCTGCACCTGTGGCGCAGCGATCAGTGCCCGGCCGCTGTCCATGATCTCGATGGCCGGATCATGTCTGGCCACCACGTCCCGCGCCTGCTGCGCATCGATGTCTGTCACCGCCACCACCCGGGCGCCCGACAGCACCCGGGAGATCCTGCGGATGTGGTCTTGTCCGATGGCTCCGCAGCCTATTGCTCCGATCTGCAGCGTCATATGGTTCCCTTCTTTCAAAGCAATGAATGGCGGATGAAGTCCATGCTCTGGCGCAGCAGGGCTTCGTTGCTGTCCGCGTCCGTGATCCGGGCCGCGAACGGCTCGAACGAGACCGGGCCGCCATAGCCGCGATCGAGCAGTTCTCGCAACTGGGCGATGTTGCCCAGGCGGTCTCCTTCGCCGACCAGCACGCGGTGGCCGTCGCGCATCTGGCCGTCTTGGAGCCGGTGGTCCTCGACGCCCGAGACATGCACCAGCCCGGTCAGGTCGGGAAAGAAGATGTCTTCGCCGGCCAGGTAGTGGTGGAAGCTGTCGTGCACCAGCCTGAAGTGGCGTTCGCCGGCTGCGCCGTAGATCGCCTCGACGGCATCGGACTTGCGGCGCAGCGCGCACTCGGCAAAGCCCAGGGGCTCGACCAGTCCCTGCACGCCATGGCCATCGAGGAGGGGGCGCAGCTGCCTGAGGGCACGCACCAGGTCGCGCCGCCGCTGGCCGGGCGTGCGCGGGTCGGCCCTGTCGTTCAACGGGCACATGACCAGGGCCCGGGCGCCGCAGTCACGCGCATACGCCGCCAGCGCGCGCGCCTTGCGCTCCAGGCCGGCGTCGAAAACGTCGAAGGGATACAGCGCGTTGATGGACACGATGGTGATGCCGGCCTGCCGCGCCGCGGCCTGGATGGCGGCGGGCGCCGTGCCGTCGCAGGTCTCGGCATGGGACAGGTCGTTGCGGATCTCGATGGCCGACACGCCCAGGCGCCGGCACATGGCCAGGTAGCCGGCAAACGGCATGCGAGAGGCGCTGATGCGGTTGATGGCGAAATGGATGGGATTCGTCATGGGCCGGGACTCGGGTGGGAAGCGGTGGTCAGGGGCGCAAAGCGGTCCGGGAAATGCCTTTCCAGCTGTTGCTGTATCTGTTGGCGCATGAAGCGGCTGGATTCGGCCGCACGCTCTTCCCAGGCGAACACGCAGGACGACAGAACGCCGTCGAAGCCGGCGCTGCCCAGCGTGTCGAAGAACAGGTCCCAGTCGATCTCGCCCTGGCCCATGTCCAGGTGCTGGTGCACGCGGATGTGGTGCGAGCCCGGCGGGTTGACGATGTAGCGCAGCTGGCTGCTCTTCCTGTGGTCGAAGGTGTCGGCCACGCGCACATGGGCCAGCAGCGGCGCGGCTTCGCGCAGCATGGCGGCCATGTCGCCGCCGTAGTGGAAGGTGTGCGGGGCGATATAGGACAGCCGCAGCGCCTTCGAGCCCATGTTCCTCACGATGTCCATGGCCGGCCGCAGCTGCTCTATCCAGTCCTCCGGATGCGGCTCCACGGACAGCGTGATGCCTTCGCGCTCCAGGATGGGCAGCAGCTCGTCCATGGAGCGGAACCAGGCGGCCTCGCACATCTCCTTCGGATTCGCGCCGGCAGGACCGTTCACCGAGCGCTCGGGCGAGGCTCCACGGCCGAACTCCGAGACCATCAGCGCGCACTCCATCTCGATGGCCACCTCGATGGCCTTCTTCCAGCAGCGCATCGCCCATTGCCGTTCGTCCTCGAACGGGCTGGCCCAGCGGTACATGGGCTGCAGCGATGCCAGTGCCACGCCGCTGGCGCGCATGGCCTGGCGGAATGCGGCCATGCGCTCCTTGGTGGCGCGCGGCATCACCCACCAGTCCAGGAAATCGCTGCGCGGCGACAGCTCGATGTGCGCATAGCCCAGTTCGGCCACGGCCTGCGGCAGCCGGTCCAGCGGCTCGTGCCGGATCATGTAGGGATCGAGGGCGATTTTCATGGTGTCTGCCTGCAGGGCGCGCCGTCAGCGCCGCGCCTTCTTGTTGCGGTACTGGTCGGCGACCACGGCCGCGACGATGATGGCGCCCTTGACCATCTCCTGGTAGTAGGCGTCGATGCGGATGAAGGTGAAGCCCGAGGTCATGACGCCCAGGATCAGCACGCCGATCACCGTGCCGGTGATGCGGCCCATGCCGCCGGCCAGCGAGGTGCCGCCGATCACCACGGCGGCAATCGCATCGAGCTCGTACATGACACCCATGCCCGACTGGCCCGAGATGGCCCGCGCCGCCGTCACCGTGCCGGCGATGCCGCCGAGCAGGCCGGCAATCATGTAGACCCAGACCAGATGCCGCTGCACGTTGATGCCCGAAACCACGGCTGCCTGGCGGTTGGAGCCGATGGCATAGGTGAATTTGCCGAAGCGCGTATGGCGCAGCACCACGTGGAAGACGGCGGCGAGCACCAGAAAGATGATCACCGGATGGGCGCCGGAGCCGATCGCTGCGAAGTCGTCGGTCAGCATGGAGACGGGCGTGCCGTTGGTGAACCACTTGGCAAAGCCGCGTGCGGCCACCATGGTGCCCAGCGTGGCGATGAAGGGCGGAATGCCCGTGAAGGCGATCAGCGAGCCGTTGAGCAGGCCGACCATCAGGCCCACGCACATGCCGGCCGCCACCGGCCAGACCACGGGCAGGTCGGTCAGCTGCGGGAACACGGCACGCGGAAAGTCGGACACCTGTGCCAGGCTGGCGGACACCACGGCGGTGGCGGCCACCACCGAGCCCGACGACAGGTCGATGCCGCCGGTGATGATGACGAGGTTGACGCCCACGGCGATGATGCCGATCACCGCCATCTGCAGCACGATGATCTGCAGCCGCTCGGCGTTGAGCAAAAAGCTCTGGCCCACGGTGAGCCAGCCGGCCGCCTCGAAGAACAGTGCAATGCCCAGCAGCACCAGAAAGATGCTCAGTTCCGGCGGCCGCCTGGCCCGGTGCAGCGGGCCGGTGCCCGGGCCGGGCGGGGAGGGGGCCTGCGAAATCGATGGGGTATTGCTCATCTTGCCTGTCTCCGCTTGGGGTCCCCGGCTCAGCGGGAAGCCAGTTCCATGATCCGTACCTGGTCGGCGTCCCTGCGCTCGACGATGCCCGTCATGCGTCCCTCATGCATGACCAGGATGCGGTCGCTCATGCCCAGCACTTCGGGCATCTCCGAGGAAATCATCAGCACGGCCGCGCCCTCGGCGGCCAGCGTGCCGACAAGGCGGTGGATCTCGGCCTTGGCGCCGACATCGATGCCGCGCGTGGGCTCGTCGAGGATGAGGATGCGGGGCCGCGTCAGCAGCCAGCGGCCGATCAGCAGCTTTTGCTGGTTGCCGCCCGACAGGTTCTGTATCTGTTCATGCAGGCCGGGCGACTTGATGCGCAGCGTGCGCGCCATGTGCTCGCAGTCGCGGCGCAGCGCAGCCCGCTCGACGAAGCCGCACTTCACATGGCGGCTGCTCAGTACCGCCATCTCCATGTTGGCCTGCAGGTCCAGGCCCATGAAGCAGCCGGTGTCCTTGCGGTCCTCGGTGAGAAAGGCCATGCCGTGCCGCATGGCCTGCGCGGGCGAGTCGATCTTCACCGGCCGGCCGTCGATGCGGATCTCGCCGCTGGTGGCGGGCACCACGCCGAACAGCGCCTCGGCCAGATTGGAGCGCCCGGAGCCCACGAGGCCGGCCACGCCCAGGATTTCCCCGGCGCGCAGCTCGAAGCCCAGGCCGCTGAACACGCCCTGCACGCCCAGCCCGTCCACGGACAGCACCACGTCGCCCAGGGCCACGTCCTGCTTGGGGAACATCTGTGTGATCTCGCGTCCCACCATCATGCGGATGATGTCGTCGCGCGTGACGTCGGCGGCCGCATGCGTGCCTATGTAGCGGCCATCACGGAACACCGAGAACTCGTCGGCGATCTCGAACAGCTCGTTCATCTTGTGCGTGATGTAGACGATGCCTTTGCCCTGGCTGCGCAGGTGGCCGATGATGCGAAACAGGTGCTCCACCTCCCTGTCGGTGAGCGCGGAGGTGGGCTCGTCCATGATCAGCACCTCGGAGTCGAAGGACACGGCCTTGGCGATCTCCACCATCTGGCGGCTGGCCACGGTCAGCGTGCGCACCTCGGCCCCGGGATCGATGCCGATGGCCAGCCGGTCGAACAGCGCCTGCGTGCGCTGGCGCAGCTGGCGGTGGTCGACCAGGCCGAGGCGATTGAGCGGCTCGCGGCCAATCCAGATGTTCTCGGCCACGCTCATGCCGGGCATGAGGTTCAGCTCCTGGTGGATCATGGCAATGCCCTGCTGCAGCGCATCCAGCGGGCCGTGCAGCGTGACGGGCCTGCCCCTGAGGCGGATCTCGCCCTGGTCGGGCGCATGCATGCCGGCAATGATCTTCATCAGCGTGGATTTGCCGGCGCCGTTCTCGCCCATCAGCGCATGCACGCTGGCGCTGCGCACGCGCAGCTGCACATCGGCCAGTGCCACGACGCCGGGAAACGACTTGCCCACGCCACGCACTTCCAGAAGCCAGTCGCCAGCAGGGGATGGGGAAGCTGCTGGCCAGGGGGCGGCCTGCGGCCTGCCCGGCGAGACGGTGGGCATGGGCACTCCTTGGAGGACAGGTTGTGAAGAGGTGGCGGGGGCGGGGGTGACGGGGCGACGCGGACCAGGCGAGGCCGGCTCAAGGCCTGGCGTACTGGTCCATGTTCTCGGGCGTGACCAGTTCGAAGGGCACGTTCACGAAGCGCTCCACGGCCTGCTTGCCGGCCAGGCGCAGGGCGGCATCGACGGCATTGGCGCCCTGGCCCGCCAGGTTCTGGAAGACGGAGACCTTGAGGTCGCCGTTCTTCATGGACGCCAGCCCGTCCGGCGTGGCGTCTATGCCGGCCACGATCATGTCGGGCGTCCATTTCCTGGCCGACTTCAACGCGTTGATGGCGCCTATCGCCATCTCGTCGTTGTTGGCGAGGATGGCGTCGAACTTCATGCCCGAACTCAGCCAGTTCATGGTGATGTCCTGGCCCTGCGTGCGGCTCCATTTGCCTTCGCGCTTGTCCAGGATCTTCATGCCTGCGCACTCGCGGGTCGCCAGCACTTCCTCGATGTCGCGGGTGCGCACGCGCGCCGAATCGTTGGACAGCTCGCCCATCAGCACCAGCAGGTCGCCCCGGCCGCCCAGCAGCTTGCAGACCTGGCGGGCCTGCAGCGTGCCCGACAGCTTTTCGTCGGACGCGACCACGGCAGTGCCTGCGGGCAGCTTGTCGAAATCCACGGGCTGGCGGTTCACGTAGACCAGCGGAATCCGGGCGGCGCTCACCATGCGGGTGATCTTGGGCGTGGCGTCGGTATCGACCGGGTTGACGATGATGGCGTCGGCCCGCTGGGCAATCATGTTCTGGATCTGGCTCAGCTGCTTGCCCACGTCGTTGCTGGCGTCCTCGATCTGCACGCCGGCTCCGTGCCTTTTCGCTGCATCGACGATGCCGTTGCGCAGGATGGTCAGGCCCGTGTCGTCAAACAGCGCCATCGCCACGCCGATCCTGAGGGGCTGCACTGGGGCCTGGGCCTGCGCTGCCCGTGGTTGTGCCTGAGCCTGGCCATGCAACGGCAGGGCGGCCAGAAGGGCTGCGGCAATGGCAGCCAGCAGGTGTCTTTTACTCATCCCTCGTCTCCTTGTTCCTGAGCGGCAGCGGGGCGCATGCAGGCCCGCATGGACTCGCCACACACCGGATTGCACCGGACCGTGAGGAGAACTGTAGTTCCGCGCCGCGAAATTTTGGAAATTAATTTCTAAGTGATTACACCTAAGGAAAATAATTTCCAATAGTTTTAATCTTTTGACCATGTTCTGAACGGCGGACATCGGAGACAAGGCAAGCCATGACAAGCACTGTGAGATTGACCGTCAGCCAGGCGCTGGTCCGCTACCTGGCGGCCTTGCGGGCCGAGGTCGTGCAGCCGGACGGCAGCACCTCCATCCAGCCCTATTGCGGCGGCGTGTTCGCCATCTTTGGGCATGGCAACGTGGCCGGGCTGGGCGAGGCCCTGCATGCCGAAAGGCACAGGCTGCCCACCTTTCGCGCCCACAGCGAACAGGGCATGGCCCATGCGGCCGTGGCCTTTGCCAAGACCCATTTCCGCCAGCGCATGATGGCCGTGACCTCCAGCATCGGCCCCGGCGCCACCAACCTGGTGACCTCCGCCGCGCTGGCGCATGTGGCGCGCCTGCCGCTGCTGCTGCTGCCCGGGGACATCTTTGCCTCGCGCCTGCCCGATCCCGTCCTGCAGCAGGTGGAGAGCTTCGAGCAGGGTGATCTGAGCGCCAACGACTGCCTGCGTCCGGTCACGCGCTACTTCGACCGCATCATGCAGCCCGGGCAATTGCTGGCGGCCTTGCCGCGCGCCATCCAGGTCATGACCGACCCGGCGCAGTGCGGCCCCGCCTGCCTTGCGCTGCCGCAGGACGTGCAGACCCAGGCCTTCGACTGGCCCATGGATTTCTTCCACCCGCCGCTGATCCGCCTGCGCCGCCAGCCGGCCGACGCTGCCGGGCTGGCCGAGGCCGTGGCCTTGTTGGCCTCCGCCAAAAGGCCGCTGATCGTGGCGGGCGGCGGCGTGCTGTACAGCCAGGCCTGGGAGGCCTTGCGCGTGTTTGCCGAAACGCATGGCGTGCCGGTGGCCGAGTCGCAGGCCGGCAAGGGCAGCCTGGCCTGGGACCATGCCCTCAACCTGGGCGCCATCGGCGTGACCGGCTCGCCGGCTGCCAACCACGCGGCCCGGCACTGCGATGTGCTGCTGGCCATCGGCACGCGGCAGCAGGATTTCACCAGCGGCTCGCAGGCGCTGTACAGCCAGGCCACGGTGCTGGGCCTGAACGTGCAGCCCTTCGATGCCGCCAGGAAGCGTGGCCGCCAACTGGTGGCCGATGCCCGTATTGGCCTGGCCCAGCTGGGTGCAGGATTGGCCGGCTGGCGGGCCGACCCACGGTGGACCGAAGAGCTGCGCGCCCGGGCCTCAGCCTGGGCACAGCGCGTGGCGGAGCTGACATTGCACGCGCCCCAGGGCGAGCTGCCCTGTGACGCCGAGGTGATCGGGGCCTTGCGCGAGTCTGCCGCCGACGCAGGGCTGGACAGCGCCCGCAATGACGTCGTGGTCTGCGCGGCCGGCACGCTGCCGGCCGAGCTGCACAAGCTGTGGCGCAGTGGCCTGCCGGGCAACTACCACGTGGACTATGCCTATTCCTGCATGGGCTACGAGATCGCGGGCGGCCTGGGCGTGAAGCTGGCAAGGCCCGAGCGCGAGGTCATCGTGGTCGTGGGCGATGGCTCCTACATGATGCTCAACGCCGAGCTGGCCACCTCGGTGCTGCTGGGCCGCAAGATCATCGTCGTGGTGCTGGACAACCGCGGCTACGGCTGCATAGAGCGGCTGCAGGTGCGCTGCGGCGGCGCCAGCTTCAACAACATGCTCGATGACTGCGTGCCCGAGGGGGGCGAGCGCTCGTCCATCGATTTCGCCCGCCATGCCGCTGCGATGGGGGCCGAGGCCGTCCACGTGGGCGGTGTGCAGGAACTGCGCCGCGAAATGCTGCGTGCGCGGGCGTCCCGCCGCAGCCAGGTGCTGGTGATAGACACCACCCACCACCGCACCACGGCCGACGGCGGCGCCTGGTGGGAGGTTGCCGTGCCCGAGGTCTCGGGCCGCCCCGAGGTCCAGGGCGCGCGGCGCGAGTACCTGCACCACAAGGCAGGCCAGCGGCGCTGACGCCGCGCCACCGTCGCCCTGCCCGATTTCTGCCCATCTGCCCATCTGCCTAACTGTCTAGGCGCCTATCTGCCCCAAGGAGGACTCGCATGAACTGGAAGGTTCGCATCGGTATCAATCCCCTGTCCTGGATGAACGACGACCTCCCTTCGCTGGGGAGCGATACGCCGCTGGACACGGCACTGAAGGAGGGTGCCGAGATCGGCTACGCGGGTTTCGAGCTGGGCAACAAGTTTCCGAAAACCGGCCCCGCGCTCAAGGCCAGGCTCGACGCGTACGGGCTGGCCTGCGTCTCCGGCTGGTACTCGGGCTTTCTGGCGCAGGCCGATGCGGGCAGCGACGACCAGGCCCTTGCCGCCGAGGCCGAGCGCTGCAAGCCCCACATGGACAGGCTGCGCCACAACGGCGTCGACGTGGTGGTCTATGGCGAATGCGCGGGCACGGTCCAGGGGCAGATGGGCACGCCTGTGTCCCGGCGCCCGCGCTTTGCCGACGATGCGGCCTGGCAGCGCTATGCGTGGCGGCTGGATGCCTTTGGCGCGCACCTGCTGGAGTGTTACGGCATCCGGCTGGCCTATCACCACCACATGGGCGCCCAGGTGGAATCCCCGCAGGATGTGGACCGCCTGATGGCGCTGACCGATCCGCGCAAGGTCTTTCTGCTGTTCGATACCGGCCATGCCTACTACGGCGGCGCGGCCGATCCGGCGGCGCTGCTGAAAAAACATGTGGCGCGCGTGGCGCATGTGCATTGCAAGGATGTGCGTCCCCAGGTGATTGCCCAGGCGCGCCAGGGCGACTGGAGCTTTCTGCAGGGCGTGGTCAACGGCATCTTCACGGTGCCGGGTGACGGCGCGCTCGACTTCGAGGCGGTGCTGCGCACGCTCAGGGATGCCGGCTACCAGGGCTGGCTGGTGGTCGAGGCCGAGCAGGACCCCGCCATCGCGCCCGGCTACGCATACGCGAAAAAGGGCTACGAGACGCTGCGCGCGCTCGTGGAGCGGCTGGGCGCCTGAGGCCATCCGGCATCGAGGCATGAAAACCAAGGGAGGACAACGTCATGACATCTGCAATCCACCACGCCCTGCGGGGCCCTGCGGCCCGGGCCACCGTACCTTGCCTGTGCGCTGCGGCGCTGGCCGGCGCAGCCAGTCTGGCCACGGCGCAAGGCAGCGTCACGCTGTATGGGCGCATCGTCAGCGGTGTCGACTATATGAACCGCATTGCCGTGGGGCCGGGCCGGTCTTCCGATCAACTCCGGCACGCCGGGCAATGGGGCGCGACCTGGTGGGGGCTGCGCGGGGCCGAGGACCTGGGTGGCGGCCTGAGCGCCGT
Source organism: Delftia sp. WSY_12 (assembly GCF_043104645.1). Classification (NCBI taxonomy): domain Bacteria; kingdom Pseudomonadati; phylum Pseudomonadota; class Betaproteobacteria; order Burkholderiales; family Comamonadaceae; genus Delftia; species Delftia sp. WSY_12. The sequence goes on along the minus strand of NZ_JBICKW010000009.1, from coordinate 79,948 downwards.
CTTCCATCTCGAAAGCCAGTTCTCGGCCGACGACGGCACGGTGGGCGACAGCTTCTTCAGCCGCTATGCGGTGGTCGGCCTGCGAAGCCAGACGTACGGCACGCTGCTGCTGGGCCGGGCCATGGGCATTCCGGACGGCGAGGTCTGGGCGCTGGACCCCATGGGCCTGCAGGCCATGGGCGCGGGCACGCTGCAGGGCAACCGGACCTGGGGGTCGCGCCCCAATGCCATCAGCTACCAGTCGCCGGCCTGGGGCGGGCTCTCGTTTCGCACCCAGCTGGGGCTGAACGGGGAGGCGGGCCGTTCCCGGGCCTGGCGCCAGGCCGCCGCCAGCGTGGGCTATGAGCAGGGGCCGCTGGTGCTCAAGGCCTTCTACGAAGAAATCCGCGACGGCAACGGCGCGTTCGCCTCGCTCTACACGGCATCGCGCCTTTACACGGTGGGCGCAACCTACCGCGTGGGCAGCCTGAAGCTGTTCACGGGCTACAGCCAGATCCGGTCAGGCCTCCTGACGGTGGCCGACGCCGACAACCCGGCAGGCGCCCGCAGGCAGCAGACCTACTGGATGGGCGCCAACTACCAGGCCACGCCGTCGCTGGTGCTGGTGGGCGGCGCCTACCGCGCCAACCGAAGTGGCGGCGGCGCCAGCCTGCTGAGCCTGGGGGCCAATTACCATCTTTCCCGGCGCACCATGCTGTATGGCACGGTCGGCACCCTCTCCAACGGGGGCACAGCCTCGTTCTCGGTGGAGGCCAACAGCGGCAAGCCGCTGCCCGGCTCCGGCCAGCAGGGGCTTTACGCGGGCGTCGTGCACTCGTTCTGAAGCCGCCTTTGCCGCGCATCAACCCTCAGCCCGGCCGGGTCAACCCCCGCTGGGCCGGCCCCCTTGGGGCGGGGCGGTGCCGCTTGGCTGTATTCTTGGCGCTTGCCTTCACGCAGCCTTGCGGCCGTCCCCAACATGCATTTGTCCAGACGCGAATTCCTCGGCGCCGGCGTGGCCGCCGCCTGTGCCTCGCTGGTCGGTTGCGCGGCCTCGGCGCCCGTGTCGGGCAGTTTCCTGCAGCCGTGGCGCAGCCATCTGGAGATGCCGCGCGACCAATGGCGCCAGCGCCTGGCCGCCACCCAGGCGCTGGGCTGCCGCGAGCTGTTCGTGCAATGGAGCGGCCTGCTGGGCGATACCGAGGCGGACAGCTGGATGCTGGCCGACGCGCAGATCGCCGACCTGCTGGACATCTGCACCGAACTGGGCATGGGCGTGCACCTGGGCCTGCCCTATGACGAGCGCTGGTGGAAGCAGATCAGCCTTGACAACGCCGTAGGCCCTGCGCCCTACCTGGCGCATATCGCCGAGCTGGGCGCCAGCCACATGTACGCCAGCACCTGGCCGCGCCATGCGGCCTTTCGCGGCTGGTACATCCCCTACGAGCTGGAGCAGTACCACTGGGCCGCGCCCGAGCGCATCGAGCTGCTGGTGAGCGCGCTGCAACCGCTGGCCCAGGCGGCAGCGGCCACATCCGGCCAGGTGCCCGGCATCTCCACCTATTTCAGCCAGCTGCAGACCCTGGGCAGCCTGCCCACGCTGTGGAGCATCCTGCTGGACCGCGTGTCCCTGCGCCCCATGGTGCAGGACGGCGTGGGCGTGGCGGGCCTGGGCAACTACGAGGCGCTGGCGCCGCTGCAGCAGATGCTGCTCGAGCGCAGGGCGCCGTTCGATCTCATCGTGGAGCTGTTCGAGCAACTGCCGCCCGCGCGGCCCGATGGCTCGGACTTCCAGGCGCGCACGGCCAGCTTCGAGCGCGTGCGTCGCCAATGGGACGTGGCCCGCGACTACGGCGCCCAGCGCGTCGTTGCCTTCGCCATCGATCCCTGGGTGCTGAACGACACGCCCGAAGCCCGGCAACTGCTGCGCGGGTGGAAATCCGCCGCGCGCTGAGCGGCAGGCGGCCGGGTCAGAAGCGCTTGGCGATGATCTCTCGCAGGATCTCGCTGCTTCCGCCGAAGATGCGCAGTGCCCTTGCATCGGCCCAGGCACGGCCGATGCCGTATTCCGCCATGTAGCCGTAGCCGCCGTGCAGCTGCAGCAGCTCGTCCAGCACCTGGCCCTGCAGCTCGGTGGCGTTGAGCTTGGCCATGGCGGCGGTGACGGAGTCCAGCGAGCCTTCCAGGTGCTGGGCCAGGCAGTCGTCCAGGAAGACGCGCAGCATGGTGGTCCTGGCCAGGGCGTCGGCGAACTTGAAGCGGGTGTTCTGGTAGTCGAGCACGCGGCGCCCGAAGACCTTGCGGTTGCGCACGAACTCGGCAGCCTCGTCCAGCATGCCTTCGGTGGAGGCCGCCGCACGCAGCGCGATCGCCAGCCGCTCCTGCGCCAGCTCCTGGGTCACATGCTCGAAGGCTGCGTTCTCGCGCCCCAGCAGGTGGTCGGCCGGCAGGTGCAGCTCGTCGAAGAACAGCTCGCAGGTGTCCTGGCTGTGCTGGCCTATCTTGCGCAGCGCCGGGCCCTTGCCCAGGCCCTTCATGCCTTCTTCCACCACGAACAGCGACAGGCCGCGCGCGCCCAGGTCGGGCTCGGTGCTGGCCAGCACCACCATCAGGCCGGCGTTGACGCCGTTGGTGATGAAGGTCTTCTGGCCGTTGAGCACGTAGCCGCCGCCTTCACTCTCGCTCTTGCGGCGGGCGCGCGTGCGCACGGCCTTGAGGTCGCTGCCCGCGCCGGGCTCGGTCAGCGCGATGGCGCCGATCAGCTCGCCCGTGGCCATGCGCGGCAGCCAGCGGTCCTTCTGCACCTGCGTGCCGAAGTTCCAGAGATAGGGCGCCACCATGTCGGAGTGGATGGAAAAGCCGATGCCCAGGCAGTTGGCACGCGCCAGCGCCTCGATGACCACGGCCGCGTGGCCGAAGTCCCCGCCCTGGCCGTAGGGCGGGGGCAGGTCGCAATTGAGCAGGCCGCTGTCGCCAGCCTTGCGCCACAGGGCGCGCGGCGTGATGCCCTCTGCCTCCCAGTCATTGATGTGGGGCAGGATCTCGGTGGCCACGAATCTGTCCACCTGTTCCTTGAACAGCAGGTGGTCTTCACGCAATACGGAGCGGGTGCGCATGTCTGTGTCGGTCTCCTTGGGCTGGGTCAGGGGCGATAGGTGTCGGTGGCGCTGGCCTGGCCGCGCAGCACGGGGGAGGCGGCCGTACCCGTCATGAACAGGCTGTAGTGGTCGCCCGGCTGCAGCTGGGGCAGTGCCAGCGGCGCGCTGACGGCCTTGGCGCAGCTGGCACTGAGCTGGGCGCTGACCGGGTTGATGGAGCGGCTGGCCGATGCAGCCGGCGCCACGCCCGTGAACAGGGGCGTGCCCGCGGGTGCGACCTGCAGGCTGCCCTGGGGGCAGTCCGTGGTGAGGTTGTAGAAACGCAGCTCGGCCTTGAGCGCGTCCTGGCTGCCGCCGGAGTCGTCGATGGCCGTGAAGCGCGTGGCCGCGTTCTTGCCCTGGCGCTGCGGCACCAGGGTGGTGAAGCTGCCCGGTGCCACCTTCATGCTGCCGGCGCTCTTGCCGTCCAGCTGGATGGCAAAGGGCGTGTCGCCCTTGACGATGGCGTAGCTGCTGGCCGGCTTGCTGCCGGACAGCGTCTGCTCGGGGCCGTCGGCGATCTTCACGCGCAGGCTGCCCGCGTCGGGGTGGACCACGCGCACGAAGGACGAGCCTGCGGGGGGGCGCGCGGCGTACAGCTGGGCCAGCGTGCCTTCGGCATGCGCTGCAGGCAGGCAGGACAGGGCCGCCAGCCCGGCCAGGGTGAACAGTGCTTGGCGCCTCACAGCGGAAAAAACGGAAGTCATGCCTGCAGATCCTTGTTTCATTGGGCGGGGCGCATGCGCGAGTCGAGGTACATGCGCTCCAGTTGCTTGCGGTCGGCCTTGTCGGTCTGGGTCAGCGGAAAGCCATGGCAGGCCAGCAGTTCCGATGGAATCATGTAGGGCGGCACGCGCTGGGCCAGCAGTTCGCGCCATCCGGCCAGGTCTTCGGGCAGGGGGTGCATGCCGGGCGGGCCGCTGCGGTCCAGGTCCACGAAGCCGATCATGCGCACGATGAAGCCGTCGGGCCGCTTGAGTGCCACCGCCGCGCCTGCGCGCACGCCAGGCAGGGTGGCCAGCACGGCATCGACCTCGGCCAGCTCGATGCGGTAGCCGTGCATCTTGATCTGGTCGTCGCGCCGGCCGTGGAAGGTGACCAGGCCCTCGCCGTCGATCTCGCCCAGGTCGCCCGTGCGGTAGCCGCGCTTGCCGTTGCGCATGAACATGCGGGTGGCGTGCAGGTCGGGGCGGTTGAGGTAGCCGCGCATCACATGGTCGCCGGCCACGCAGATCTCGCCTTTGTCCAGGAAGACGTCGGCATAGGGCTTGGCCCGGCCGATGGGAAAGGGCAGCGGCGCGCGCTGGCGCAGCGCGGGGTCGATCTCCACCCAGGTGGTGGAGCAGGTGGCCTCGGTGGGGCCGTAGGAGTTGATGATGCGCGCCTGGGGAAAGCGGCTCCACAGCGCCTCGGCCACGGTGGGCGTGAGCGATTCGGCGCCGAAGACGAAGACGCGCAGGTCGGGCAGGTGCTGCTGGTCGAAGTCGGCATCCAGCAGCTGCTGGCGCACGAAGGAGGGCGTGGACGCCCAGACGTTCACATGGGTGCGCGCCAGGTAGGCGGCAAAGGCCTGGCGGTCGGCAATGGTCTCGCGCGCGCACAGCACGCAGGCACCGCCCGTGACCAGGGCGCCCATCCAGTTGAACAGCGAAAAGTCGAAGCTGAACAGCATCTGGTCCATGAACACCGGCGCCTCGCCCAGGGCCAGGCAGTCGCGTATCCAGCCGGCGAACAGGCCCATGCTCTCGCGCCCGATCTGCACGCCCTTGGGATCGCCCGTGCTGCCCGAGGTGAACATGATGTAGGCCAGCGATTTTTCCTGCAGCGGCTGCGCGGCGATGCCGGTGTCCACAAAGCTGCGGGCCTGCGCGTCGTAGCGCAGGCCGGCCTGCACCAGCGTGGCGATGCGCGCCATGCGCTCGGCCGGGTTGATCACGTCCACGGGGACAAAGGGCACGCCCAGGCGCAGGCAGCCGAGGATGGCCACGAGAAAGGCTGTCTCCTTGTGCCCCGTGATCAGCAGCGGCTCGTCGCGGCGAGCGCCGCGCGCCAGCGCCTGCTGCTCCCATTGCGCCACGGCCTGGGTCAGTTGCTGCCAGTCCAGCGTGCCGGCGGCATCGATGACGGCCGGCCGCTGCGTGCCGGCGTCGGGCTCGATGAAGTCGAAGCGGTCAAAACTGAATCGCATGCGGGCTCCTTGCGGCGGTGGATGGATGGGGATGGCTGCGCAGGCCGGGCCGACAGTGCCGGCGTCTCATCACGCCTTGCGCTGCTCGGCCACGTACTGCGCCAGCGTTTGCACGGACTCCAGGTGCAGGTCGATCTCCGATGGCGGTATCTTGACGCCGAATTCCTTCTCGATGGCCAGGGCCACGTCCACGGCGGACAGCGAGTCCACCAGGCCCGATTCGAGCAGCAGCGTATCGGGCTCGACCGAGGTCAGGATGATGGCTCCGATGATCTGGGCAATCTTGGTTTCGATGTCATTGTGGGACATGCTTTTTTCTCCAACAGGCGTTTCAGAACTGGAAATACAGGAAGCGGGTTTCCTTGTGCAGGTTGACCAGGCACAGGAAGAGCAGGACCAGGGTCACGGCCGTCCAGCCCGCGCTGGGGCGCCAGCGCATCCAGGCCCGGGGCGCTTCCTGCACCTTGAACATGGCGGGCGAGAAGCGGCCCAGGATCTGGTGGGCATTGGGCGTGAACCAGGCAATGGCCAGCAGCAGCAGCACCAGGGCCAGCTGCATATGGTGGCCTATGGCCAGGCGGATGGCATCGCCCAGTGCCAGTCCCTGGACGTGGGACAGCGACTCCAGCGCCTCCACGCCGCGCAGGCCGGCCATGCCCTTGAGCAGCAGCATGGCGTCGCCCACGCCGTGGGCGCGGAAGAAGGTCTGGGCGATGAGCACGGCGATGAAGGTGATGACAACGCACAGCGCCTGCACGCCCCGGCCCGATTTGCGGGCGGCGGCCGGCTTGCGGCTGACCACGAAGATGCGCCAGGCATGGTTGACCGACAGGTAGAAGGCATGCAGCAGGCCGAAGATCACGTACTGCAGGCCGGCGCCGTGCCAGATGCCCGCCAGCCCCATGGTGAACAGCGTGGGCACGACGATGGTGGCCGCAAAGCCGCCCGGCGTGCGCGCGGCGCTGGAGCCCACGGACAGGCCGCGCTTTTCGCGTGCGCGCGAGATGGCCATGGCCACGGGGTAGTACAGGTAGGCCGTGAGGTAGCGCGTCAGCGTCATGTGCCAGCGCGCCCAGAAGTCGATGATGCTGCCGGCCTTGTAGGGCGAGTTGAAGTTCAGCGGGAAACGGATGCCGAACATGCGCGCCAGGCCCAGGGCCATGTCCGAATAGCCCGAGAAGTCGAAGTACAGCTGCAGCGCGTAGCTGAGGCTGGCGCCCCAGGCGGCCCAGAACTGCAGCTCGCCGGGCGCGGCGAAGCCGGCGTCCGCATAGGGTGCGATCTCGTCGGCCAGCAGCACCTTCTTGGCCAGGCCGATCACGAACAGCGTGCCCCCGATGGACAGGTTGTCCGCGCGGAACCGGTAGTTATCCGGCTGCGCGAACTGCGGCATCATTTCCTTGTGGTGCAGGATGGGCCCGGCAATCAGGTGCGGGAAGAAGGTGACGAACAGCACGTAGCTGAGCAGGCTGCGTTCCTTGACGATGCCCGAGCGGCAGTCCAGCAGGTAGCCGATCTGGGTGAAGGTGAAGAACGAGATGCCCAGGGGCAGGATCAGCTCGTGCATGCCGCCCTGCGTCAGCCCCCATTCGCCCAGGAAGTTGAACAGCGTGGCGAAGTACTTGTAGTGGAACAGTGCCGCCAGGTCCGCGCCCACGCCCAGCGCAGTCACCAGCCCCTGCAGCCGCGCATGGCCGGCAAAGCGCAGGATCAGCCGGCTCACCACGTAGTTGAAGGCAATGGACAGGGCCAGCAGGGCGACGAACTGCGGGTTCCACCAGCCATAGAAGACGAAGGATGTCAGGCACAGCCAGAACGCGGCCAGCCGCAGGCTGATGGCGCCGGCCAGGTAGTGGCCCGCCAGCGCGATGGGCAGGAACAGCAGCAGGAAAAGATAGGAGTTGAACAGCATGTAGCGGGCGGTTTCACGCAGGCGGGGAGGCGGCGTCCAGCTCCTTGAGCGCCGCTTTTTCATCATCCGTCAGGGGCAGGGACAAGGTGTTTTCCGAGAACTCCCAGATCACCAGCCGCAGGCTGGCCGGCCAGGAGGCGCGGCGCTTGAGGGCGGACACCATGGCGCCGCTGAACTGGCCGCCATCCATGCTGAGATTCCAGACTTCATGGCCCAGCGCGCGGCCCAGCTGTGGCGCGAAATTGCTGCGCAGGCCGTTGGAGCTGCCGGCCAGCAGCACCTGCACGGGCGGCGTCTCGTCCAGCAGGCCGCCGCCGCGCACGGGGGTGATGGCCTGGGGGCGTATTTCGTCGCGCTGCGGGCGCCAGCCTGCCGGTGCGTCGGCCAGGCCGGCCAGGGCCAGCAGGTCGCCGGGCAAGGGCTGCAGCGGCCCGGGTGCAGACTCCTCGAAGGCCTGGCTGCCGCGCTGCCCGCCCAGCAGCGGCAGCGCGGCCCGGGCCACGGCCAGGGCGGCGGCGCGTGCGCCCTCGGCGTTCATGTGCACGTCGGTGCGAAAGAACACGGGCTGCGTCTGCTCCTGGGCCTGCAGGGCGGGGCGCAGGTCGGCAAAGGCAATGCCGTCGGCCTGCAGGCGCTGCTGCCACAGGTCCAGGCGCTGCAGCATCACGGGGGCCACGGGCAGGCCGCACAGATGGGCGGCCTCGATGCGCGACTTGTCGGGCACGGCCACCACCAGGGTGGCAATGCCCTTGTCCTGCAACTGCCGCGTCCAGTGGCGCAGCAGGCGCTGGCGCGCCTCGAAGGGTGCGGCGCCCACCCCGGGCTGGGGCCGCAGGCCGTCGCGGTAGAACATCCACTGCGGGCAGCCCAGGGCCACCTGCGCGCCCGTATCGCCCAGCAGGCGATAGCGCAGCGCGGCCTGGCCCGTCTCCAGCGAAGACTGGGCGGGCAGGCGCAGGCCCTTGTTCAGCGCCGTGCCCGCGCGGCCATCGAGCCAGGCCGACAGCTGCAGCTCGCCGGCCTTGGGGCCGTGGCGGGCCAGCGACCAGCCACCCCAGGCCAGGCCCGACAGCAGCAGGGCGCCCCAGATCCAGGCATTGCGCCGGTGGCCCTTGTCGGTTTGCAGGTCTTGCGCGGCGTGGTCCACGGGTCAGCCCTTGAGTGCGGCGCGCAGCCGCTCCAGCCAGGTGGCGCTGGGCATGAGGGAGGCGTTGTCCCACTGGCCGGCCGCGTTGGGGCCGTAGCTGTAGGTGGGCTCGAACATCTGCCACACCAGCACCTGGGGCTTGTGGGCCTTGAAGGCAGGTGACTCCAGATATTCCAGCAGCATGGTCCACTGGCCCACGTTGCCGGGCTTCCAGTTCAGCGAGACGGGGCGGTCCAGCAGGCTGGAGAGCTTTTGCGGAAAGCCGAAGTAGGGCTGGACCATGCTGTGGCCCGTCACATGGACGGGCGCGGGCTCGTCGTCGAGCAGGCCCTTGGCGGGGGCCTGGCGGCGCACGGTATAGACCTCGCGGCCCACCTGCTTGCGCTCTTCGGCGGTGAGAAAGAGCTCGGCCAGGTCGCCATAGCGGCGCTCGGTGACGGTGTCGCCCAGGGCCAGGCCGCTGCCGGCGCGGCCCGCCAGCTGGGGCACCTCGCCCTGGACCATGCGGGCCGTGGCTTCGGCCGTGGCGTCGGCCGCCGCCTGGGTCCAGTGCTGGTCGGTGCGGTAGAACACGTCCTTGCCGCTGTCGCGCACGGTGCGCAGCACGGCCTCGTCGTCGAAGCTGGGAATGCCTGCGCCCTGCAGCGCCTGCAGCACCTGCTTGTAGCGGCCCTGGACATCGGCGCTCATGGCCTTGCCATCGGGCATTTTGTCAGCGTAGAAGCGCACCTTGTCGGGCAGCAGCAGCACCTGCAGCTTCACGCCGCGCGCGGCCAGCAGGTTGCGCGCCTCGGTGATCAGCCGCGTGGATTCCGTGATGCCGGCGCGGTCCACCTGGGTCAGGCTGCCCCAGCCCGGAAACAGCCAGCCGTCCTTGCCCCTGAGAACGATGGAGGAGCTGTCCTGTGCCTGTGCCGTTCCCTGCGCTGCCAGCGCGCCCAGCACCAGGGCGCAGCCGGCCAGCCCGCGTGCGGCGCGCGCCATGCCCGAGCGCAGTCCGTGCAGGGCGAGGCGGGGTGCTTGCTTGGTCGAATCCATGGGAGCTTTCTCCTTTTCTCTTGTCTGTGTGGTGATGGCGGCGGGGCAGGGCTTTCAATAGGACAGCGTCAGCGTCATGAAAAGGCCCTTGGCCCGGTCGGCCTGGCCGCCACCGATGTTGAAGCGGTACTGCATGGACCAGTCCACATAGGACTGGGCCGTGCTGTAGTGGCTTTCGCGGAACCATTGGCGCAGGCTGACGCCCACGCCGGCGCTGGCGGACCAGCTGCTGCCATTGCCTTGCAGGGCCAGCGTCTGCCCCTGCTGGGCGGCCAACTGGGCTGCGGTGGGCGTGGCGCCCGGGGCGGCCTGCAGGGAGCGCACCTCGACGCGGTTCCTCTGCTTGATCCAATCGGCCGCGACCACGCCGAACGGAAAGATCACCAGCCCCTGGTTGATGCCGTCGGCGCGGAAGCTGCGCCCGATGCGGGCCTCGGTGGAGAAGAACCATTGCTCGCGCTTGTAGCGGCCCGAGCCGTCGCCCACCAGGGCACCATTGGTCTGGTCTGTCAGCGTGAAGCGCGAGGCCATGCTCTGGTTGGCATAGCCGGCCTGGCTGTAGCCTTCCATGGTGAACCAGCTGGAGCGGTCCGTGCGCCGGCCCGTGCCTTCGTAGAAGCCGTGGGTGACATAGGCCAGCCAGCCGCCCTGGCCCGCGCCCGCGCTGTACTTGGCCGAGATGGGATTGCCCAGTGCCGGGCCCGTGGGGTTGAGCGGATCGCGCCCGCTCATCAGGCAGCGCAGCTGGGGCGATTCAGGCGTGATGAAGCCCGAGCGCGTGGCGGAGCCGATGTTGAACTGGCGCTCTATGCCAAAGGTCAGCGCGTACTTGGTGGACGGCGTGAAGCGCATGCCCAGCGAGCCCGTGGTGGTGGGCAGGCCCGAGATGCCGCGGTTGTCGCCTGCCTGCACATTGATGGGCAGGCCCGTGCAGGGGTCGATGGCGCTTTGGCCCAGCGTGGTGCCGCCCCCGTCATGCAAGGTGCTGCCCAGCCGTCCGTAGACATCGAAGATGCGCGTCGATGAGTTGAGGAAGTTGGACGGGCGCCAGTAGGCCTCGGCCGTGCCGAAGACGGCGTCGCCCGCCTGGGTGAGGATGCCGTCCGAGAATGCACGCCCCGCCGGCCGCGCGCCCCGGTAGCCCAGGGAGACGATGGCGCCCCATTCGCGCGAGTAGCCGGAGACGGCGCTGCGCGCGTTCTCGCGCTGGCCCGGCGTCAGCTTGGCGGTGCCGGCATCGTCCAGGTCGATGGCTTGCTTGAAGGTGCGCACGGCGCCCCGGCTGTCGCCGGTGCCGGCCAGGGCATAGCCCTCGTCCAGGATGGCGCCCGCAGGCGCCTCGCCCGTGGCGCGGGCGGCACGAAAATCCTGCAGCGCCTTGGCCGGCTCTTCCTGGCGCGAGTACAGGTAGCCGCGCTGCATCAGCAGCTGGGCGTCGTTGGGGGTGAGGGACAGGGACTTGTCCAGCCGCAGCAGGGCCTGGCCCTGCTGGTCGCGGTTGCCTGCGGCCAGCGTGGTGGTCAGCAGCTTTTGCAGCTGCTCGTTGTCGGGGTCCTGCTCCACGGCCGTTTGCGCATGTTCGATGGCGGCCTTGTAGTCCTGGCGCGCGTAGGCCGCATAGGCCTGGGCGCTGGGGCCGCCTGCGCCCTGGGCATCGGAGGGCTGCAGCTCGCAGACCGTTCCGTAGGGCGTGTCGCGGCAGTCCTGCAGCGGCGGCGGGTAGTCGGCCATGGCCAGGGTCTGCGAGGCACCGCGCGTATCGGCCACCATGGGCGTGTCGCGGCCCGGGCGCAGTCCATCGGCTTGCTTGAGGCGGCGGGCCACGGATTCATCCTGCGCCGGCATGGGCGCCAGCAGCGCGCGGGCGCGTGCCGCGTCGCCCGCAGCCAGGGCTGCGTCGGCCGCGATCAGGCGCAGGTTGGCCGATTGCTTTTCGTCCAGCCAGTCCTGCTTGAGCACGTCGTCGAAGTCCTCGTTGGCCAGCGTGGTCTTGCCCTGGCGCTGGCGTATGTAGCCGCGCATGCCCAGGGCGGCCGTGTCCTCGTTGTCCTGCGCCAGTGCCTCGTCGGCAGCCTTTTCCGCGTCGGGCAGCTGCTCGGCCAGCATGAGCGAGGTGATCAGCAGCAAGCGGTGCGATGCCGTTCCCGGCGCCAGCGCCACTGCTTCGCGCGCAAAGGGCACGGCCTGCGCCGGGTTGTTGGCGATCAGCGCCTGGTAGGCCTTTTGCGCCGGCAGCACGGCCTGGCTGCGGCGCAGGGTCTGGCGCTTGGCCACCAGGTCGCTTTTGTTGGGAGGGTCCAGGGCCAGGGCGGCATCTGCGGCCTCGATGGCGGCGCCCAGCTGCTCCTGCGCCTCCAGCGCACCAATCCACAGCAATGCCCATTGGCCTTGCGTGGGGTCCAGGCGAAAGGCCTGCTCGGCCTTGCGCGCGCTGTCTGCGTAGTTCCTGGCGTTGTAGTCGGCGTAGGCCTCGGTGGCGATGGGAAAGGCCTTGTTGTAGGCCTCGGAGGCCGTGGCCGCGCCGCCACCTGCGGCGGCCCCGCCTGCCGCAGCCGCGCGCACATTCGTCTCGGCCTGCTGCAGCGTGGCCTCGTCCATCCCGGCGGCGCGGGCCGAGGCGATGGCCTTGAGCGCTTCCTCGTTCTTGCCCTGCCTTTGCAGCGAGTAGATCAGCAGCATGCGCAGGCGCAGCAGGTCGGGGCGCAGCTGTATGGCCGATGCGGCGGCGCTGGCGGCCCGCGCAAAGCGGCCGGCCTGGTAGTGGGCATAGGCCTGGTTGGCCAACTGCCATGCGCGGCCCCTGAGCGGCGCCTCGGCCTTGACGGCTGCTGCGGCCTGCGGCCAGGCCGGCGGCGCGTTCCAGCCGGCGCCCAGCAGGGCGGCCAGGGTGAGTGGGCGAACGAGGGGTGCGAGACGCTTCATATGCCGGCCCTTGGTGTGCTTGGATTGCCTGTTGCGGCCAAGCCGGGATGTGCCGGGGGATCGGTGGGCTCCCCCTGCTGGAAGCTGATGGCCTCGCGCAGCGTGGCCTCGTCGAGCCAGCCTTGCTCCATGAGGATGGCGCCCAGCGGGCGGCGTTCGCGCCGCTGGATCTCCAGCGCGCTGGCCAGCCGGGTTTCGTCGATGGCCTGCCAGGACAGCAGCAGCTCGCCCAGGCGCTGGCGCTGGTGCACCAACTGGTCTGTGGAGGGGAAGTCGTGCATGGTCTTGTCCCAGGCCAGGCGCTTGCCCGTGACCAGGTGGACGATGAACAGCTTCCAGGCGCGCGCCGCTGCCATGGCATTGATGAAATTGCCGATCACCATGCGCGGGACGGACAGCAAGGCGTGCTCCCAGCCGTACAGGCGCGAGACGAACCAGGCGCGCTGCACCACGCGCAGCAGCAGGGCGACGACGTTGACGCTCATCAGCGTCACCAGCCAGCCATTGGGGGCGAACAGGGAGGGGTAGTAGACCGTCCACCAGCCCATGTGGTCGGCCAGCAGGAAGACCAGGAAGTTCAGCAGCAGCAGATAGGCCAGGATGGCCACGAAGGAGGTCACCAGCCCTTTGCGGTCGCGGAACAGCAGGTACTTGGTGGACAGCGGCCCGGCCCAGCCGACCTGGCTCCAGCCCTGCAGGCCGATGCCCAGCGTCCAGCGCGCCTTTTGCCGGTAGGCGGTCTTGAAGGTGTTGGGAAAGAACTCGCGTATGCCCAGCGGCATGGTGAGGGTGGACACCTTTTCCTTGCCCAGGCCGAATAGCGGCTTGCGCCGTATCACGTAGTCCACGGGGAATTTGCCGAAGATCTGCTTCATGCCCCGGCGCGCCAGCCGCGCGCCGATGTCGTAGTCCTCGGTCAGCGTGTCGGTGTTGAAAGGCTGGTTGTGGGTCTCGGCGGCCAGTTCCTCCATCGCCTTGCGCGAAAAGCAGGTGCCCACGCCGGCCGAGGGCACCATGTGCGACATGCTCTCGCGCACCACCAGGTCCTTGGTGTGCCATTCGGCGAATTCGTCCATGTAGGTGCCGGCCACCAGTTCGTACCACTCGCGCTCCAGCGAGGTCACGGGCAACTGGATGAAGTCCATGCGCGGCAGCAGGTAGTTGTAGTACTTGAGTTCCAGCGGGTGCAGCACGTCTTCGCTGTCGTGCAGGATCAGGCCGGCAAAGGGCTCGGGCTGCAGCGTGTTCTGCTGGAAGATGGCCTGCACGATCCAGTTGAGGCAGTCGGCCTTGCAGGTGGGGCCGTCATGCGGCACCTCCACGCGGACCAGCTGGCGGTAGCGCCGGCGCATGCGCTCGACCTCATTCTTGGTGCGCTCGTCGTTGCGGTAGGTGCCCACGAAGATCATGTAGTTCTTGTAGTCCAGCGTGCCCACCATGCTCTCGAGCATGGGCGCGATCACGTCGTACTCCAGCCAGGCCGGCACCATGATGGCCAGCGGCTTTTCCTCGACCTCCTGCAACTGCTGTGCCTTGAGCGGCTGGTAGCGGCGCTTGACGGTCAGCGCGCGCCAGGCCTCGCGCACCCAGTACCAGGCATCGATGAACAGGTCATCGATGCTGGACAGCAGGATGATGACGGCCACCACGGCGCTGGTGATCTCCAGCGCGTGGTAGTAGTCGGCCACCAGGTAGGGCCAGTAGAGGGAAGAGATCATGGTGATCGCCTCATGCCGTCGTCATCGTGGCTCGGGCCCGGCTCAGTGCCTGGGCTGCTTGCTGCGCGCCACCGCCCAGGCCAGCAGCACCAGCAGCACCACCACGACCAGCGCAATGGCGATGCCGGGCACGCTCCAGGACAGGAAGTTGCGCCATTCGTGGAAGGCGCCTTCGCGCGGACCGGGCGGAATGCCGGCATCGGGGTTGCTGCTGTCCACCCAGGCCAGCGGGCCGTCACCGCCGATCACGGCGATGTTGCCGCGATTGAGCAGGAAGGGCTCGCCCAGGCCGCCAGTCCACTCGCCGATGGCACGCCACAGCACGCCCTGCTGGCCGCCGGCAGTGACCACTTCGGCCGAGGACAGCTGTTTCAGCCCCTTGATGTCCAGCCAGTCCAGCGACTTGCCGCGAATGCGCAGCTGCTGACCGTCCGTGACCGTCACCAGGGGCTTGGCGCCGTCCACCGGCACCTCCATGGCCACGAAGGGCATGGAAGGCTTGGCGGGCGCATCGGCCTGGGCCACGACCAGCTCGGCCTGCGAGGCCGACAGGCCGCTGGCGGCTGCCAGGTTGGCCATGCGCTCCAGCGCGGCCGGCGCGGCCGACAGGTAGCTGGCAGGCACCAGCAGCTGCGACCTGGCGCCCAGCAGGGGCAGCAGGCCGATGAAGCTGCCGTTGGGCTCGGCCTTGCCGGGCGTCACATAGCTGATGGCCGGCAGCACGCTGGCGGGATAGGGCTGGGGAATCTCGTTGCAGTCGGCCGAGTAGGGCTGGCGCTGCACCGACACGCGCAAGGTGTTGTTGATGCCCAGCGCGTAGCCGGGCACGCGGGCGCGCAGGCGCTCGGGCTGGCCGTTGGCGTCCAGCTGGCGGGCCGACAGCAGCATGCCGTTCCAGAACAGCGTGGCCACGGGGCGCGTGGCCGAGGCGCCGGGGGCTGCGGCCACGTACAGCGTGATCTCGCCCGGCATCCGGCCCTGCGAGGCGACGGCGCTCAGCGGGAAGTTCATCGTCCACTCGCCGCGCGACAGCACGTCGAAGCTGTCGGGGCTGCCGCCCAGGCTGGACAGGCGTATGCCCTTGGCCTCGTCCCATTGCGGGGGCTGGGCCGCAGCCACCGTCACGTTGTCGCTGACCAGCAGGCGCTGCAGGGCGGCCTCCTGCAGGCCGGCCACGCGCGCACCCGCATCGGAGGCCACGGCCAGCACCATCTGGCGGCCCATGGGCAAGGCACGCAGTTGCTGCGAGGCCAGCGCCTCGCTGGCCAGCGGCGCGCGGCGGGCACGCCATTGCTGCAGCGCCTGGCCCGCATCGGGGTCGGTCGCCAGCTGGGTCTGCAGGGCTGCGAAGGCGGCGGTCAAACGCTGCTGCAGTGCCTTGTCGGCCACCACGATGTCGCCGCTGACCTGGGCGGCCCCGAGCATGAGCAGCGCGCCCAGTTCGGCGTCACTGGCCAGCTTGTGCTGAGGCTCGGCGCCCCGCAGCGCGGCAAAGGCGGGCACGCCGGCCAGGGCGGCGGGAACCTCCAGGCCGCGCAGGTCGATCACCTCGCCCACGGCAGGAAGGGCCCGTACCTGCATGCGCCTGTTGTTGCGCTGCAGGCTGGCGCCGATGCGCCAGGCGCTGTCGAACGAGGCCTGCTCCAGCTGCCTGCCCGACACCAGCACGGTGGTGCGCACGGGCAGGGTGTTCCAGACATCCTCGATGGTGCGCACATCGCGCGGGTCCACGCGGTAGCTCAGGCGTGTCTGCGGTGAGATGGTCAGCGAGTTGGCGAGGGAGTGGTTTTCGTCGCAGCGCTGCTGGCTGTTGTTGCGGTTGCGCCAGTTCACGCCCAGGCGCACGAAGTCGCTGGCGCGCGCAGGCTGGGCCACGGGCAGGTTGCGCTGCAGCGTGCCTTCGCCGTCCGGCACGGTCTGGGATACGGCCGGCGTACCGTTGAGCGAGATCACCACGGTCGAGGTCCCCGGCTCTCCCTTCAGGTAGCGGCCATCGAAGGCGATGCTGGCATCGACCAGAGGCAGGCCGCGCGGCACGGGCAGGTAGAAGTCCTGGGTGGCCGTGCCGGCCAGCACGACCGGGTCGACAATGCCCAGCTCCTTGAGCGTGACGCTGCGCTGCAGCCCGTCGCTGGCGCCCAGCTGCCGTATGGCGTCACCCAGCGCCGAGGCGGATGCCGTCTGGGCGAACAGGGCGCCCAGGCCCAGCAGCGAACCCAGCGCCCAGCGGGCCCCGGTGCGGGAAAACGAATGGCGGTGGATGGTCGGTTGCATGGGGGGCCTCTTTTTCACTTCGGTGCTCGGTTCGTGACGCGATTCGTGACACGTTCAGTTGCTGCAGGGCGGCTGCCGTTGCGTTGGGACTGGCGGCCTTCAGGCCGGCGCCAGGCCCTTGCCCATGGTGGCGAGGATGCCTGCCGGTCCGGCGGCAAACTCCTCGAAGGGCTGTCCCAGCAAGGCCCGTACGATGCGCTGCGAGGCCCGTCCGTCGCCATAGGGATTGATGCGGCGCGCGAACGAGGCGCGGTGACCTTCATCGGTCAGCAGGCGGTTCACCTCGGCCACGATGCGCGCGCGCTGCGTGCCCACCAGCAGCACGGTGCCGGCCGATACGGCCTCGGGCCGCTCGGTCACATCGCGCATCACCAGCACGGGCTTGCCCAGGTAGGGTGCTTCCTCCTGCACGCCGCCGGAATCGGTCAGGATGATGCGGGCCCGCTGCATGAACCAGACGAAGTCCACATAGTCCAGCGGATCGATGAGGCGGATGTTGTCCATGCCGCCCAGCGTACGCATGACCACCTCGCGCACGGCAGGATTGAAGTGCACCGGGTAGACGATGAGCAGGTCCGGATGGCGCCGCGCCAGCTCGGCCAGCGCGGCGCAGATGTTCTGGAAGCCTTCGCCGAAGTTCTCGCGCCGGTGGCCCGTGACCAGCAGCAGCGGGCGCTGCGCGTCCACCCAGGGATGGCGCCCGGCAATGTCGCGGGCCAGCTCGGGCTGGGCATCGAGCCGGTCGCACAGCGTGGCCAGCGCATCGATGACGGTATTGCCGGTCACGGCGATGCGGCCCTGCAGGTTCTCGCGCAGCAGGTTGGCACGCGACGTGGGCGTGGGCGCGAACATCCACTGGCTGACCACATCGACCACGCGGCGGTTCATTTCCTCGGGAAAGGGCTGGGCCAGATCCCCCGTGCGCAGGCCGGCTTCCACATGGCCCACGGGAATGCGCCGGTGAAATGCTGCCAGCGCACAGGCCGTGGCCGTGCTGGTGTCGCCGTGCACGAGCACGTAGTCGGGCTTTTCCTGCTCCAGCACGCCGTCGGCGCCCGCCACCACGCGGGAGAACAGGCCGTTGAGTGTCTGGCTGGGTTGCATGACGGCCAGGTCGTGTCGGGCCTGCAGGCCGAACAGCTCCATCACCTGGTCCAGCATCTGGCGATGCTGGCCCGTCACGCACACCACGCTTTCGATGCCGCGCGTCTGCGACAGGGCCGTCACCAGCGGCGCCATCTTGATGGCCTCGGGACGGGTCCCGAAAAACGAAAGAATTTTCATGCCAACCCCTTTGCGTCTTCTTGTGCTCTTCGCTCCTGCGTTGTTCTGGTGCTCCGCGCCCGGAGAGCGGGGGCCGTCTCAGCCCGAGGGCGGGCCGGGCAGGCTGCAAGGCGGTGTGGAATATACGTCGGGTTTTTGGCTTTTTCGATCGGCTTGGCGTCTCTGATTGAAAACTATCGTCAATTGAGTGAAATTGACGGAAATTAAGAGGACTTGAAGGGATTTTGTGACATTGCTTTCCATTTGGAACCTCCGTCGGATCACTCACCCTGCAAGCCTCTTGCGGCTGGGCCTGGATGCTTGTTCGCGCCGCGCTGCGGTTGCACAAAGCTGCGCGCCTGGGTGCTTTGTTGCAGCTAGTACATCACTGAAACAAGGCTGTGCCTGTCGGACACCTGCGTATTGCATGCCCAGGCAGGGGTCTGCGCAAGGCTTGAGGGGCAGGTGCAGCCTGTGACTTTCCCTGATGCGCTGACGGCCTGCCGGGTGGATGCGGCGCGAGGCTGCGCAGGGCAGGGCCCGGGCCGAATGCAGGCCCGGAAACGAAAACGGGCCCCGTGTAGGGGCCCGTTTTGCTGGGTGTATGGCGGAGAGGGCGGGATTCGAACCCGCGGTGGGGATTAGCCCACACACGCTTTCCAGGCGTGCGACTTAAACCGCTCATCCACCTCTCCGAAGCCCTCGATTGTAGCAGTGATTTCGGGCGTCCACGGTAAGAAACTGGTGCCGGCTGCGCTGGCCCGTGCGGCGATGGTTGCCCCACTCAGGGCCTGCAGTGCAACCGTGGCAATGCCGGGTGTTGCCTGTCCGGGCGCGGACAGGCGGGTAGTGACGGCAGGCAATACCGTGACATGGGACGGATTTGCGATGGGTTCAATGCATGCGCCTGGTGGTCATCCACTGATTTTCAGGGTGGAAAATGTAATGGAGTTCGTGTAAATGGAAGGTGCCGGAATGCGGTGTAAATCTCCGGTGCGGCGCGTCCATCTGTGGCGACATTTTTCATGTGTACAAGATGGTATTTTCATTGCCCATCTGTGTTGGTGCAAGCTATTGATATTGTTGAGGTTTCTTGAAAAAAACACCGCCAATGAATCGGTATTTGCACGGGGTCCGGGAGGCATTGCGGGGGACGAATTTCCTTCATGCGGCGTTGGATGCATTTTGCAACAGACATCAAATGGGAGCTTGTGGAAAATGCCTGCGCCGATGAAATGCAGCAGTAACGGATTTCCGTCTGGCAAATCATAGGAACTCGCTATCACCATGGCTTCCCACTCAATGCACGCCGATTCTCCATTTCGCCAGACGCCGGTATTGCCCGCACTGGCCTTCGGGCTTGTGGCGCTGCTGGGTACGACGGCGTTCGCTGCCGGGCTGCAGCGGCAGGTGCTGGAAAGCCTGCCGTCCGGCACGGCCAAGGGGGCGCCTGCCTATGAGTTGTCCCTGCCTGCCTGCACGGCGTCGGCCTGTCCCTTCGAACTGAGGCTGGTGCGTGCCGGTATGGAGCAAGGCAAGCCAGCGGCGCTGGCCTGGCCTGCTTCAAGAGGGCAGGCCCAGCTGGCGCCATCCGATCCGCTGTACGGCGTGGGCGATCCCTTGTCCGAGGCCGCGCAGCGCGCGCGCGTCTGGACGACCGGCGAGGAAGAAGGCACGGTCACCGCTGCGGCGCGGACCTTGCGCCTGCCCGGCGTGCAAGGCGGGGCGCGCGCCCTGCTGGTCACGCAGATGGGCGGCTTCGACCATCCCAAGCGCCGCCATGCGCTCTATGTCGCCACGGCCCAGGGACCGCATCTGGCCTGGCAGTACGAAGAGCCTCCAGGCAGCCACCAAAGCTGGGTGCTGGCGCCCACGGGCCGGATCCCGGTGCTGCTGGTGCGCTATGACTCACCGCAGGACGACGCCCCCGACCAGATCGAGACCCGCAGCCTGCGCTGGAACGCAGGCCGGCAGGCGTTTGCCGAACAGGCATCGGCGCCGCCGGCTGCCGTGCAGGCCGTGGTGGCTGCGCGCTATGCCGGCGTGGCCGCCGCGCGTGCAGCGCGCGCGCAGCAGGCCGACTGCCTGGGAGGCTATGCCGTGGTGCTCACACGCCCCGCAGGAGCTGCGCCGCATCACGCCCTGGTGCAGGTGGCCGCGGATATGGCACAGGCACATGCCGAATCGCTGCGGCTGCGTGCCTGCTCGGCCAGGCTGCAGCCGCGCACGGTGCCTTTGGCGCATCTGCTGCCGAAGGCGGAACAGGCGCCCGGCCGGAAACCTGAACGCAAGACCGATCCCGCCCGCTGAGCACGTGCAGCGCGTGACACCGACAACCGCAAAGAGGGAAGACACATGCCAGACATCAAGGACAGCGTAGGCGAGGGCGGCAGCAACCAGGTCCATGACGTGGCCCTGCTGCAGGCCATGCTGCGCGTGGTGAAGGACGCCAAGAATGCACCCTATCTGGGCGTGGACTACGACGGCAGCTACGGCGCGCAGACGCGCGCCGCGCTGGAGCGTTTCCAGAACGACCACAAGCTGGCGGCGGCCAAGGCCGCGCCCGGCCAGCCGCAGGCCGGTGGCGCCAAGGAGGCACTGGGCCTGGCGGCAGCCGGTGGCGCCACGGTGGCCAAGCTCAGCGCCATGCTGCCCGCATCGCACCAGAACATGCGCTCCGCGAACAACTCCAAGACGGTGTATATCGAGGCCAAGGCCCAGGATGCGGCCACCAGCAAGGCCGCCATTGCCAACGATGCGGAGTACGAGCCCACCTTTCGCGCCAAGCTGGCCAGCCTGGTGCAGCAGATGTACGACACGCACAAGATCGCGCTGTGGATCACGCCCACCGGCCGCCGCCGCACCTTTGCCCAGCAGGCGGCAGAGACCCAGACCAAGGCCGGCCCCGGCGAGAGCAACCACAACTTCGGCCGGGCGGCCGACATCGGCTTCAAGCGCTTCCAGTGGGTCAAGGGCGACGGCAGCATCGTCACCGATGCCGACTGGCTCAACCAGCTGCACACCGCCAAAGCGGCCGATGCCGCGCGCTGGTGGGATGAGCGCGACCGCCTGGCCGCCAAGCAGGGCCTGCTGCCGCTGAAGTTCGAGCGCGTGCACCTGCAGGCCTTCGCCCAGGAAGGCGTGAGCAACCAGCGCTCGCTGGCCAAGCTGCTCAATGCCGTTTCGCAGAACAACATGCGCTGGAAATCCGCCTACCAGGCCGACCTGCAGTCCCAGGGCAAGCACTGGGTCACCGTGGGTTCGGCCAAGTCCATCTGGGCCGGAACGGCCTCCGTGACCAAGGCCGATCTGGCCAAGGCCCGCACCCTGGCCACGGGCAAGCAGGTGAAGGAAACGCAGATCACCCAGGACGAGGTGGCCGCCATGCGCCGCATGCTCAAGGCCGATTTCGAGCAGGCCGACCTGAACTGGTCCAAGTGGGCACCCGTGCCCTGAGCCCGGCCGGACGTCTGCCGCCCGCCGCGCGGGCAGGCGCCACTGCCGTGCATCTCCCGGAGAAAGCATCTTGAGAACCGACTATTCGAAGGGCGAGGCCGCGCTGCGCGTGCCCTTGCCCCTGTCCATGTCCATGTCCATGCCCGTTTCCCTGTCCCTTTCCGCCTCTGCCGGTGCGCCCACCGGGCCGCCCGCTGCGGTCCGTGCGCCGCAGGACGTGCTGTCCGGTGTGCGCGTCGCCTCGCAACTGCTGCAGGACTTTCGGCCCATCACCGAAAGCATCGAGTGGGAGCTGGGCCATCTGCATTGGGCGCAGGCGGGCCTGTTGACCTTTGCCGAGAACGAGGTGCCCTATGTGGTCAACAACAGCGGCCGCCTCTCCGAAGATGCGGCGGCCCTGCTGTTCCATCACTGCGCGGACACGGCGCCGCAGGGCACGATTGCCGTGCTGGAGCTGGGCGCGGGCTGCGGCCTGTTCGCGCGCATGTTCCTGCAGGCCTTCCGGCACCTGTGCCAGCAGGAAGGGCGTGATTTCGACCAGCGGCTGGTCTGCTACGTGACAGACGGCCCGCCGCGCACCGTTGCGCAGTGGCACGAGCGCGGCCTGTTTGCCGAGTTTGGCGGCCAGGTCGTGGCAGGCTGCTGCGACGCCATGCACCCCGAGGCCGTTCGGCTGCACGACGGCAGCACGGTGCCGCTGCCGCCGCTGCATGCCGTGTTCTGCAACTACGTGCTGGATGTGCTGCCCGCCACCGTCGTGCGGCGCCAGAATGGCGGGCCGGTGCAGGAGCTGCGCATACGCACCCGCCTGACGGACGATGCCCAGCTCGTGCGCCAGTACACCGCGCTGTCGCCGCATGAGATCCGCGCCCTGGTGGATCACGCGGATGCGGCAGAGCGCGCGCGCCTGCTGCCCCTGGTGGGCCTGTTCGAGCAGGAGACGGGATTTTTCGACTGCGGCGACGCGGCACTGTCGCCCTGGGTGGATGCCGCCCTGTCCGTCAGCCAGGACGCGACACGCCTGCTGGTCAACCACGGCGCCTTCGGCGCGCTGCAGACGCTGCAGCAGCGGCTGGCGCCCAAGGGCCTGGTGCTCATCAACGACTACGGCGCCTGCACGCCCGAGGCGGCGGCCCAGTCGGGTGCCTCCCAGCGCTTTGGCCGCACCAGCGCCATCGGCCTGAACTTCCCGCTGCTGGCGCAATTGTTCGGGCGCGAGGGCTGGCAGGTGCTGGCGCCTCCGGGCGATGCGCAAAGGGCCATCCATGCGCGGCTGCTGATCGGCGAGGGATGCGAGCGCACGGCGGCCGCCTTTCTCAACCGCTTCAGCGCCGACGCGCAGCAGTTCTTCGAGGCCCCGGCCCATGAGGCCCGCACGCACCTGGAGTCGGGCCGGCAGGACGCCGCGCTGGAAAGCTACCGCCAGGCCATCACCCGCAGCCCGCGCGACTGGCGCCTGCTGGGCGAGGTGGCGGAGTTCGTGGGCCTGCAGCTGCGGGACTTTGCGGCAGGCATCGAGCTGGCGCGCAGCGCGCTGGAGCTCAACCCCTGGCTCAGCACCTGGCTGTGGAACGTGCTGGGCGACTGCCTGTTCTGCCAGGAGCAGTTTGCTGCCGCGCATGACGCCTACCTGCAGGCCGAGCGCATAGACCCGCGCGATGCCCGCACCCAGCTCAACCTGGCCTACACCTGGCAGCAGTGCGGCGACCCGGGGCGCGCGCTCGCCTGCATCGCCCAGGGCCTGGCGGGAGATGCCCATGGCGTGCACACGCAGCGCCTGATGGAAAAGCAGCAGCAGATCCTGGCGCAGATCGCTGCCCTGCGTGCCTCGCAGGAGCAGCGGCTGGCGCAGCGCGCGGCGCGTCTGCAGGCCGGGGCATAGGCAGGCCAGGGCATAGGCTGGCAGGCCCGCCAACGGCCCGGCCTGCCAGCTTCAGTGCTGGCGGCCGGCCAGCCGCACGCCCAGCGCTGCCGCCGATGCCGCGCAGGCCAGGGCCACCACGCCGCCCCAGCCCCATTGCGCCAGGGCCAGCGCGCCCAGCGCGGAGCCCGAGGCCATGCCGATGAACACGCCCGTGAACAGCAGCGCATTGAGCCGGCTGCGCGCCGCAGGCTCCAGGCCATACACCAGGGTCTGGTGCGCCACCAGCGTGGCCTGGATGCCGAAGTCGAAACCGATGGCGCTGGCCACCAGCAGCGGCAGCTGTGCGCCGGCCGGCAGCCAGGGCGACAGTGCCAGCACGGCGAACGATGCCAGGGCCAGGCCCGCACCCAGGCAGGTCACGCGCTGCGGGCCGCTGCGGTCGGCCAGCCGGCCTGCCAGCGGGGCGGCCAGCGCACCGGCCGCACCCGCCAGGCCCAGGGCGCCGGCAGCGGCGCTGCCCATGTGGAACTGCTGGTGCAGCATCACGGCCAGCGTGGACCAGAACGCGCTGAAGGCCACCGACAGCAGGCCCTGTGCCAGTGCCGCGCGGCGCAGCGCAGGCTGGCTGCGCCACAGCTGCACCATGGAGCCCAGCAGCGCGCCATAGCCCAGTTGCGTGGTGGGTTTGAAACTCGGCAGCCCGCGCCACAGGGCCACCCCCAGCAGTGCCATGGCAGCGGCGGCCAGCAGGTAGACGCTGCGCCAGCCCCCATGCTCGGCCAGCAGGCCGCTGACCACGCGCGACAGCAAGATGCCCAGCAGCAGCCCCGTCATCACCGTGCCCACCACCTTGCCGCGCTGGTGCTCGGGCGCCAGCGTGGCGGCGGCCGGCACCACGTCCTGCGCCAGGGTGGCGGCCAGGCCCACGGCCAGGCTGGCAGCCAGCAGCGGCGCCAGGCCCGGAGCCAGCCCGCTGGCCAGCAGGGCCAGCATCAGCGCGGCGGTCTTGGCCAGGATGATGCGCCGGCGGTCCATGCGGTCGCCCAGCGGTGCCAGCAGCAAAATGCCCAGCGCATAGCCCAGCTGGGTCAGCGTGGGCACAAAGCCCACGGCGCGTTCGCCTGCGCCCAGGTCGGGGCCGAGCACCCCCAGCATGGGCTGGCTGTAGTAGAGCGAGGCCACGCCCACGCCCGCCGTGGTCGCCATCAGCAGCACCAGCGATGCCGGCACGCCGGCAGCCTGCGCGCCCGCAGCGGTTTGCATATGCGTAGATTGAATAGAAGACATGTTGAGGCGCCTGTCAGGCGCAGTTGAAAAGCGATGGCCGTAGTGTGGTGCGGCGCAGCACACCACGGTAGTGGCTGCGCCTGCAGAATCGATATACGCTTGGCGTATGACCCTTGCCGACCTTCCCCTGCCTTCTGGCGCTGACCGCATCGAACTGCTGCAGACCTTTGTGCGCATCGTCGAAAGCGGCAGTCTTTCGGCCGCTGCGCAGCAGATGTCCACCACCCAGCCCACGGTCAGCCGGCGCCTGCAGACGCTGGAGCGCGCGCTGGGCCTGCGCCTGCTGCGGCGCTCCACCCACGCCATGGCGCTGACCGACGACGGCCAGCGCTGCCTGGAGCACGCGCGCGAGCTGCTGGAGGCATGGCACGCGCTGGAGTCCGACCTGCGCGGCGCCCAGGACACGCCGCGCGGCCTGCTGCGTGTGGTCGCGCCCCACGCCTTTGGCCAAGACCAGCTCATGGCGCCGCTGCTGGCGTTTCTGGACCGCCATCCGGCCGTCAAGGTCGAATGGCTGCTGCATGACCGCCAGCCGGACTTCATTGCCGAAGGCATCGACTGCGCCGTGCAGGTCGGCACCGTGGTCGACCCTTCGGTGATTGCGCTGCGCGTGGCCGAGGTGCCGCGCATTGCCGTGGCCGCGCCTGCCTTGCTGGGGCAGGGCAGCGTGCCCCAGCACCCGCGCGAACTGCAGGGCCTGCCCTGGATTGCGCTGCGCACCTTCTACCAGCGCGAGCTGCAGCTGCACCGCGTGGGTGATGAGCGGGTCTGCAAATCCTGGCGCCTGCAGTTCGAGCCCCGGCTCAGCACCGACAGCCTTTATGCGCTGCGCAACGCCGCCCTGGGCGGACTGGGCGCGGCCCTGGCCTCGGCCTGGATCGTGCGCGAGGATCTGGAGGCCGGCCGCCTGGTGCATCTGGCGTCCGACTGGCAGGCGGCGCCGCTGCCCGTGCATCTGGTCTACCCACCCGCGCGCCACCAGCCGGCGCGGCTGCGCGCCTTCATTGCGGCCATGCGGGAAGTCATGCCGGGCCTGACGGGAATGCGCGCGCCGCTGCCCTGAGTTGCTTGCTGCATCGTGTCCGCCCACGGCACCAGCCCCGACCTGAACCTGCCCGGTGCGCCGCGCAGTGTGATGTTGGCGCTGCGGCACAGCTTCTGAGGCTGCGCCCGGCATGGCCGGGCTTCTCCAAAAGACAAAGGCCCACGCGAGTGGGCCTTGGTCTATCCGGGCGTTGCCGTCTACTCGGTCGCCTTCTTCAGCGATTCCTTGGCGTTCTCTGCCGACTGCTTGGAGCGCTTGTTGTGGTAGTCCGACTTGACGTTGTTCACGGCCTTGCCGACTGGCCCGCTGTCCTTGGCCTTGGCGTCGGCCTGCTTTTCCTTCACCTTGTGGTCTGCAGCGTCGGCGGCTTCGGAGGCGGCCTTGCCCACCTGGGCATGGACGGGTGACAGGGCAGCGGCAGCTGCGAAGGAAATGGCGGTAGCAAGCAGCAGTTTCTTCATGGAATGCAATGTCCTGTGATGAGATGGCTGCATGGTGCGCCGGACCGCCGAGGCAACCGTGTAGGAGCAGGGCTTTGCACGGCGCGGGCGCTGCGGCCCACTCGCAGAAGGGCCGCCGACGGCAGCTTGCTTCAGTGTCCGACATGGTGCCGCCGGCCGAGCTTCTAGCCTTGAGCCAACCCCGTACAACAAGGACCCCCCCATGATCACAGCCGAACCCACCATGACCAATCTTTTCGACCAGCTGGGTCTGGACTCCAGCCCGGAGGGCATCAAGCAGTTCATCCTCTCGCACCGGCTGGAAAAGGACACGCTGCTGGTGGATGCACCGTTCTGGACCGACGCGCAACGTGCCCTGTTCTCGCAGCAGTGGCATGCCGATGCGACCTGGGCGCTGGTGGTGGACCAGCTCAGCGAGGCCTTGCATGCCGAGCCGGACCTCCAGGCTGCGCCTTCGCCCGCAATTGCCGGGCACGAGCAGGAGGCTCGTCCCTGATTCTGTGATGCAACCGCTTGCGATGAACCCGTGGTGCTTACAATTTTTCCGGCTCGTTCAACCCATTTGCCTACGGAGTCGTTCACATGCTGACCTCGACTGGTCTGGCGCCGGCCCCTGCAGGCTCCGACGCACAACTCCCCCTTGATCCGGGCCTTGCTGCTTTGGAGGCCTTTCCGGATGCAGTCTTCGTCGTCGGACTCGATGGACGCCTGGCGCGCTGCAACCGCCATGCGTTGAGCCTGTTGGAGCATTCCGGCGATGCCCTGGAGGGCAGTGTTTTCGAGGACCGCTTCGTCGCCAGCAGCGGGCGCGCAGGCTGGTTCAACAGCCAGTGCGAGCCCGCAGGCGCCGCACGGCAGGCCAGCCGCTGGCCCTTGCTGACCTGCACGGGACGCGAGCGGCCCGTGGCCTCATGCAGCTCGCGCGTACGGCTCGGCGATGGCAGCCTGGCCCTGCTGCTGAGTGTGCGCGAGGCGGATGCACCCCCGTCCGGGGCATCGCAGGCGCTGGCCGTGCCTTCCCGGTCCAGCCCTCTTTCCAGCGCCGAGCGCAGCTTTGCCTTGCTGGTGCAGAGCGTGACCGACTGTGCGATCTACATGCTGGATCCCGAAGGCCGCATCGTCAGCTGGAACCTGGGTGCCAAGCGCATCAAGGGCTATGAAGAGGACGAGGTCCTCCATACCCATTTCTCGCGCTTTTACACACCAGAGGACCAGCAGGCGGGGCTACCACAGGCGGGACTGCGCACGGCCGTCAGCACCGGCCGCATGGAGGCCGAAGGCCTGCGCGTGCGCAAGGACGGCTCGCGTTTTTGGGCATCGGTCGTGATCGATGCCATCTACGACGAGGGCCAGCTGATCGGTTTTGCCAAGGTCACGCGTGATGTGACGGAGCGCAAGGCTGCCGAGGCCCAGCTGCGCCAGGCCTTGAAGATGGAGGCCATCGGCCGCTTCACGGGCGGGGTGGCCCATGATTTCAACAATCTGCTGATGGCCGTGCTCAGCAGCCTGGAATTGCTGCGCAAGCGCATGCCGCCCGACGATCGCCTGCGTTCGCTGGTGGAGATCGCCACGCGCGGCGCACAGCGCGGTGCCTCGCTGACCCAGCGCATGATGGCCTTTGCGCGGCAGCAGGAATTGAAGACGCAGGCCGTGGACGTCGCTGTGCTGCTGACCGGGATGCAAGGCCTGCTGCAGCAGACGGCTGGCCCGCATATCTTTCTGAAGATGGCCCTGGCCTCAGACCTGCCGCGCATCGCCACCGACCCCAGCCAGTTCGAGAGCAGCATCCTCAGCCTGGTTGCCAATGCGCGCGATGCCATGCCGGGCGGCGGCGTCATCAAGATCACGGCGGCCGTGGAAACCACGCTGCCGCGCCAGCTTGCGGGCCTGGCCTCGGGCTCGTATGTCTGCGTGCGCGTGGTGGACACCGGCGAGGGCATGGACGAACAGACACTCTCGCATGTGGTCGAGCCCTTCTTCACCACCAAGGGCGTGGGCAAGGGCACCGGCCTGGGCCTGGCCATGGTGGACGGGCTGGTGGCCCAGTCCGGCGGCAAGCTCGTGCTGCACAGCGCCCTGGGCAGCGGCACCACGGTGGAGATGTGGATGCCCGTCTCCAAGGACGAAAGCACGGCCTGCCATCTGGGCGGGCAAAGCGTGCAGGACGTGGGGCCCCTGGATGTGCTGCTGGTGGATGACGACCCGCTGGTGAGGGCCAATGCCTCGGCCCTGCTGGAAGACCTGGGCCACCGCGTCACGACCCTGAGCGCCGGGCAGGAGGCCATCGACCTGCTTGCGCGGCAGGCGCGCTTCGACGTGGTCATCTCCGACTACGCCATGCCCGGCATGAACGGCGTGGAGCTGGCCCGGCATATTGCAGCGCGATACCCGGGCCTGAACTTCATCTTGGCCAGCGGCTTTGCCGACATACCGGCACTGCCACCAGGAATGACGCGGCTGGCCAAGCCCTATTCGCAGGACGATCTACGCCAGCTGCTTCATCAGCTCGGGAAGGCTTGAGCCCCTGGAAAGCCGCGAGATCCTGAGCCGGCCTCAGACACCAGCCTTCTCGAACAGCCGGCGCAGTACCTGCATGGGCAGGAACTTGACGCCGCGCCGCTTCAGCTCGCGGCGAAAGAGGCGCTCCCTCTCGATAAAGTTGATTTTTGGTTTCATCTCGTTCCGGGTGCAAAGACTGAACCGGGCAATCTATCAGCGCAGAGG
The DNA here is from genome assembly GCF_043104645.1 of Delftia sp. WSY_12. Taxonomy (NCBI): domain Bacteria; kingdom Pseudomonadati; phylum Pseudomonadota; class Betaproteobacteria; order Burkholderiales; family Comamonadaceae; genus Delftia; species Delftia sp. WSY_12. The sequence continues at coordinate 51,533 of NZ_JBICKW010000009.1, read as the reverse complement.
GGCGCTGCTGTAACACCCTGTCATCGCCCCCTTGATCGAGGGCCATCATCGCCGCGTGCGGCCGTGCAGGCATCGGGCGGACGAAAAAAAGCCCTGGGACCAACGTCGTCAGGGCTTTTTCACTGGCTTGGCGCCATGTCTGGCGGAGAGGGCGGGATTCGAACCCGCGGTGGGGATTAGCCCACACACGCTTTCCAGGCGTGCGACTTAAACCGCTCATCCACCTCTCCGAAGACCGCGATTCTAGCATCGATTTTTTGGGGTGGCCGCGAAGTTTCCTGCATGCGTGATCGATATGCCCTGGACGGCTGGCGCTTCGGGCATGGCCCGTGCCTGCGCCTGCAGCCAGTTGCAGAAGATGTCGAGCCGGGTCTGCACCGCAGTGCTTCGGCGCAGCGCCAGGTAGCGGTAGCCGGAGGCAGTGAAGCCGAAGGGCGCCAGCAGGCGGCCGGCCTGCACGTCGTCCATCACCAGGTGCCAGGGGGCGACGGCCGCGCCCAGGCCGCGCAGCGCCGCTTCCAGCGTGAAGTAGTAGTGCTCGTAGACGGGGCCGGCCGCTGCGGGCGGGGCCATGTCCATGGAGGCGGCCCACAGGTCCCAGGCGTTGCGCCGGCCGCGTGTGTGCAGCAAGGGGAGGCTGGCCAGGTCTTCAGGCTGCTGGAGGCGTCCTGCCATGGCCGGGGACATCACCGGGCCCAGGTATTCGGCGAAAAGAGGCAGGGACGTCTCGTTGTCTGCAAGGGCCTCGCCGCTGTCGTGCGTGATGGCCGTGATGAGCAGGTCGCAGCCTTCGCGTGCAGCGTCGGTGCCGGTGTCGGTAGTGCGCAGGCGCACCTCGATGCCGGGGTGGTGCGCGTGAAAGTCGAACAGCCGGGGGATCAGCCATTTGACGGTGAAGGTGCTGAAGCAGGCCACGTCCAGAGGGCCTTCGTGGGCGTCGCCCAGGCTGCGCACCGCCTCATGGATCTGCTCGAAGGCCTGGGTCAGCGCCGGCTGCAGGGTGCGTGCTGCCGCAGTGAGCGTGGGGCGGGCCTTGGTGCCTGCGAACAGCGGCAGGCCCAGGTGCTGCTCCAGCTGCCTGACCTGGCGGCTGACGGCGCCGGGCGAGACGCACAGCTCGTCCGCCGCCGCCGTCATGCGGCCCAGGCGTGCGGCGGCTTCAAAGGCGCGCAGGGCGGCCAGCGGGGGCAGGCGGCGGGTCATGGGTCGGGTCATGGGTCGGGTCACGGGGCGGGTGGAGGCTATGTGAGTTCCAGGTACATAGAACCGGCCGAATCATCGCTTTTCAGGCCATGGGCCGGTCGGTAGATTTGCCGCTTCGGCCGGCAATTCCTGCGTGGATTCTGGCCGGACTTTCCCTCTCCATTCGATCCCAAAGCACATAGCACCATGCCCTTCGTCCACACCTATCTGCCCCAGTCCACCTCCGCTTCCCAGCGCGATGCCGTCGTGCAGGGCATTCACCGCGCCCTGGTGGAGGGCATCGGCATGCCCGAGGACGAACTGTTCAACATGGTGCATCCGTACGCTCCCGGGCAGTTCGCGTTCAGCCGCAGTTTCAACGGGGTAGCGCGTTCGGATGCGGTGGTGGTGGTCGAGATCACCATGCGGCGCGGGCGCAGCGATGCGATGAAGAAGGCCTTGTATGCGGCCATTGGGCGCAATCTGCATGAAGGGGCGGGGGTGGCGCCGGCCGACGTGTTCATCTTCATGCATGAGAACGACTACTCGGACTGGTCCGTGGGCCACGGGCGCTTCGCCATGGGCCTGGTGCAGCAGGTGGGCGCACCCGCCTGATCCGCACAACGCCGCTGCAATGAAAAACGGGCCGCGATGGCCCGTTGTTCATGGCGTGGCGGCGGCTCTCAGCTGGTGCGCTGGCCGGTCTGGATCATCTTCATGGCCGAGGTGATCAGGCTGGAGACTTCGGTCATGTTGCTGGGCACGATCAGCGTGGTGGTGGCATCAGAGGCGACCTGGCCATAGGCCTCGACGGCCTTTTCGGCGACCTTGAGCTGCACGGCCTGCTCGCCACCGGGCTGGCGGATGGCGTTGGCCACGCGTTCGATGGCCTGGGCCGTGGCGTCTGCGACCGCCTTGATGGACTCGGCCTCGCCCTGGGCCTTGTTGATGACGGCCTGCTTCTCGCCTTCGGAGCGGGCGATGAAGGCTTCGCGCTCGCCCGTGGCGATGTTGATCTGTTCCTGGCGGCGGCCTTCGGAGGCTGCGATCAGGGCGCGCTTTTCGCGCTCGGCCGTGATCTGGGCCTGCATGGAGCGCAGGATTTCGGCCGGCGGCGTCAGGTCCTTGATTTCATAGCGCAGCACCTTCACGCCCCAGTTGAGCGCGGCCTCGTCGATGGCGGAGACCACCTGGGCGTTGATCATGTCGCGCTCCTCGAAGGTCTTGTCCAGTTCGAGCTTGCCGATCACGGAACGCAGCGAGGTCTGGGCCAGCTGGGTGACGGCCATGATGTAGTTGGACGAGCCGTAGCTGGCGCGCATGGGATCGGTGACCTGGAAGTAGAGGATGCCATCCACCTGCAGCTGGGTGTTGTCGCGCGTGATGCAGACCTGGCTGGGCACGTCCAGCGGGATTTCCTTGAGGCTGTGCTTGTAGGCCACGCGGTCCACGAAGGGCACGAGGAAGTTCAGGCCGGGCGTGAGCGTGCCGGCGTACTTGCCGAGGCGTTCCTTGACCCAGGCGTGCTGCTGGGGCACGACCTTGATGGACCGTGCGATGAAGATGGCCGCGATGACCAGAATGACGATGGCGATTTCCATGGTGTCTCCAGGCCCCGGAGGGGCGTTCGGTGAAACAAGAGGGCGGCGGGACGGCTGGCGGATGGTGCCTGCCACTATGCCCGATGCAGATGCCCGCGCCGTGAAGCGCGGGCGTGGGGATGGGCAATCAGAGTTTGTCCACCAGCAGCCGGTTGCCGACGACCTCGGCCACGCGGTGCATGCCGGCAGAGGGCAGGTTGCCCGGACGGCTGATCACGGTCCATTGGGCTCCGCGGTAGCGGACCTGGGCCGTGCCGTCGGAGTTCCATTGCTCGACCATGACGGATTCGCCGACATCGAGGTTGACGTCGCGGTTGCTGGAGGCGGGCTGGCGGCTGGGCAGGCGCCGGCGCACCAAGTAGCAGGCCAGTACGAAGGCGCTGCCGAGCACGGCGGCAATGACGAGCTGGGCAATGGGCGCCAGGCCCATGTGGGCGCACAGCGCGCCGACGATGGCGCCCAGTGCCAGCATCAGCAGATAGAAGCTGCCGGTCAGCAATTCGGCGATGACCAATGCGCCGGCGACGAGCCACCAGATGGTGGAATATTCCATTCCCAGACTCCCTGTTTATGACGGTTGCTTGTGTTTAGTGCACCACATTCTGGGTGAAAAGCCGCACGCTTCAAAGGCGCAATAAGGATATTCCTTACACTTCGCGCCTGTTTCGTTTTTTAGGCCCGCTCAGGTTACGGAGGCTGCCCCCATGAAGTTTCGCTTTCCCATCGTCATCATCGACGAGGACTACCGTTCCGAGAACACCTCGGGCCTGGGCATCCGCGCCCTGGCACAGGCCATCGAGCAAGAAGGTTTCGAGGTGCTGGGGGTGACCAGCTACGGCGACCTGTCGCAGTTCGCGCAGCAGCAAAGCCGGGCCAGTGCCTTCATCCTGTCCATCGATGACGAGGAGTTCTCGCTGGGTGGCGAAAGCGATCCCGTGATCCACAGCCTGCGCAGCTTCATCGGCGAAGTGCGCCGCAAGAACGCCGATGTGCCGATCTACATCTACGGCGAGACCAAGACCAGCCGCCACCTGCCCAACGACATCCTGCGCGAGCTGCACGGCTTCATCCACATGTTCGAGGACACGCCGGAGTTCGTGGCCAAGCACATCATCCGCGAGGCCAAGAGCTACCTGGAAGGTGTGCAGCCGCCGTTCTTCAAGGCGCTGCTGGACTATGCGGAAGACGGCTCCTACAGCTGGCACTGCCCCGGACACTCGGGCGGCGTGGCCTTCCTCAAGAGCCCCGTGGGCCAGATGTACCACCAGTTCTACGGCGAGAACATGCTGCGCGCCGACGTGTGCAACGCGGTGGAGGAACTGGGCCAATTGCTGGACCACAACGGCGCCATCGGCGAGAGCGAGCGCAATGCCGCGCGCATCTTCAATGCCGATCACTGCTACTTCGTGACCAACGGCACGTCCACGTCGAACAAGATCGTCTGGCACCACGCCGTGGCGCCCGGCGACGTGGTCGTGGTGGACCGCAACTGCCACAAGTCCATCCTGCACTCCATCATCATGACGGGTGCGATTCCGGTGTTCCTCAAGCCCACGCGCAACCACTTCGGCATCATCGGCCCGATCCCGCAAAGCGAGTTCTCGGTGGAGTCCATCCAGGCCAAGATCGCGGCCAATCCGCTGCTCAAGGGCGTGGATGCCAAGACGGTCAAGCCCCGCGTGCTGACGCTGACGCAGTCCACCTACGACGGCGTGCTCTACAACACCGAGACCATCAAGAGCATGCTGGACGGCTATGTGGCCAACCTGCACTTCGATGAGGCCTGGCTGCCGCACGCTGCCTTCCACCCGTTCTATGGCAGCTACCACGCCATGGGCAAGAAGCGCGCGCGCCCCAAGCACTCGGTGGTGTATGCCACGCAGTCCATCCACAAGCTGCTGGCCGGCATCAGCCAGGCATCGCATGTGCTGGTGCAGGACAGCCAGACCGAAAAGCTGGACCACCACCTGTTCAACGAGGCGTACCTGATGCACACCTCGACCAGCCCCCAGTACAGCATCATCGCCAGCTGCGACGTGGCCGCCGCGATGATGGAGCCGCCTGGCGGCACGGCCCTGGTGGAAGAGTCGATTCTGGAGGCGCTGGACTTCCGCCGTGCCATGCGCAAGGTCGAAGACGAGTTCGGCGACGACGACTGGTGGTTCGAGGTCTGGGGTCCCGAGAAGCTGGCCGATGAAGGCGTCGGCTCGGCCCAGGACTGGATCATCCGCGGCCAGGACGCGGCGCCCAAGCGCTCCAAGGCCAAGAACGGCAAGGAGTTCGACAACTGGCACGGCTTTGGCGAGCTGGCCGACGGCTTCAACATGCTGGACCCGATCAAGTCCACCATCGTGACGCCGGGCCTGGACCTGGACGGCGATTTCTCGGACACGGGCATCCCGGCCTCCATCGTGACCAAGTACCTGGCCGAGCACGGCGTGGTGGTGGAGAAGACGGGCCTGTACTCGTTCTTCATCATGTTCACCATCGGCATCACCAAGGGCCGCTGGAACACCATGCTGACGGCGCTGCAGCAGTTCAAGGACGACTACGACCGCAACCAGCCGCTGGCACGCATCCTGCCCGAGTTCTGCCAGCAGCACCGCCGCTACGAGCGCATGGGCCTGCGCGACCTGTGCCAGCACGTGCACGAGCTGTACGCCAAGTACGACATCGCCCGCCTGACGACCGAGATGTATCTGTCGGACCTCAAGCCCGCGATGAAGCCCAGCGATGCCTACGCCCACATCGCGCACCGCAAGACCGAGCGCGTGGAGATCGACCACCTGGAAGGCCGCATCACCGTGGGCCTGGTCACGCCGTACCCGCCCGGCATTCCGCTGCTGATCCCCGGCGAGGTGTTCAACCGCAAGATCGTGGATTACCTGCTGTTCGCGCGTGAGTTCGCCAAGGAGTGCCCTGGCTTCGAGACCGACATCCACGGCCTGGTGGAGCTGGAGGACGCGGACGGCGAGGTGCGCTACTACGCCGACTGCGTGGCCCAGGCCGCTCCTGCCCGCAAGGTGCCGGCTGCCGGCAAGTCTGTGGCCGGAAAATCCGCAGCGGCCAAGGCGGCGGCCAAGCCGGCTGCCAAGGCTGCGGCAAAGCCCGCTGCCAAAAAGGCCGTGAAGGCTGCTGCCGTCAAGGCGCCGGCCAAGCGCCCCGCAGCGGCCCGCAAGGCCGGGTCGGCGCCGGAAGTCGGCACGGCCGCCAAGCCGGCGCGCGGCCGCAAGATGGTGCAGGTGGGCGATGATGGCCCCTTCGGCCGCACGATCTGATCGGCTGGCCGGCTGACGACGGCCCGTCAAAAAGGCGCGGTCCCCGCAAGGGGCGCCGCGCCTTTTTTCTTGCCCGCTGTTTGCCGCTCACTCCAGGCGGATCCTGGCATCGCGGATCAGCGCGGCCCAGTCCGTCTGCTCCTTGAGCAGGTACCGGGCCGCGTCCTGCATGCTGCCGCCCAGGGCCGTGCTGCCCTCGGCCTGCAGTTGCTGCTGCACGGCGGGCTGCTGCAGGGCCGCGTTCACGGCGGTATTCATCTTCTGCACGACGGCGGCCGGCGTGCCCTTGGGCGCGACGATCAGCTTCCAGTCCACGGCCTCGAAGCCTGCATAGCCCGATTCGGCCACCGTGGGTACCTCCGGCAGGATGGGCAGGCGCCTGGCCGAGGTCACGGCCAGGGCGCGCAGCTTGCCGCCCTTGAGCAGCGGATAGACGGCCTGGGGCGTGCCGAACATGTAGTGCGTCTGCTTGCCCAGCAGGTCGGTCACGGCCGGCGCTGCGCCCTTGTAGGGCACGTTGAGTACCTGGATGCCGGCCTTGAAGGCCAGCATCTCGCCGGCCAGGTGGCCTACCGTGCCCGTCGATGCCAGGCCCTGGCGGATGCCGCCCGGGTCGGCCTTGGCGGCCTTGACCAGGTCTTGCACCGACTTCCATGGCGAGTCCTGCGGCACGACCAGCACCGTGGGCTGGGCGGCGACCAGGGCCACGGGGATCAGCTCGGTGCGCGGGTTGAAGGGCATGCTGGGCAGCAGGGCGGGGTTGATGGCGAGGTTGGCGGTCTGGCCCATGCCGAAGGTATAGCCATCCGGCGCGGACTTGGCCACGGCATCCAGGCCGATGTTGCCGCCCGCGCCGGGCTTGTTGTCCACGACCACGGTCCATTTGTTCAGCGTGCCCACGCGCTCGCTGATCTGGCGCGCGACCGCGTCCGTGCCGCCGCCCGGCGTGTAGGGCACGACCATGCGCACGGCGCGTGAGGGCCAGTGGTCAGGCTGGGCCTGGGCCGCCAACGGGAGCAGGGCGGCAGCCAATGCGGGCAGGGCGCACAGCATCAACTGGCGGCGCGGGGCGGAACAAGGGCGGGCCTGGGTCTGTGTCAGTGTCTGTATCTGTTTTTTGGGCGGCCGGGTTGCGGTGGATGGCGGGCACGGTGTTGTCTCCGGGAATTTTTGGGAAAAGGCCTCCCCGCCGGGCGCGCGGCAAGCGTCGTCCGGTGTGGGGTGGATGGGGTGCAAGGTTGCAGGGGCGCCGCGCGCCGGGTGGACGGCGGCGCCTTCAGCGGCTCAGCCTGGCGTCAGTGGGAAGCCTTGGCGTGGCTGTCGGTGGCGTCGCCCCGGGCCAGGGCCAGGGCCTGCTCGCTGCTGTAGCCCAGGGCGGTGAGGATCTCCAGGCTGTGCTCGCCCAGGCGCGGCGGCGACAGGCGCACATCCAGGCGCTTGCCGTCCAGCGTGAAGGGCAGCAGCACGGTCTTGGTTTCGCGACCATCGGGCAGGGTGATGGGGGCCAGCGCGCCCGTGGCGTTCAGGTGCGGGTCTTCCAGCAGGTCCTGCGGGCGTGCGATGGGCGCGAAGGGCAGGCCGTTCTTCTCGAAGATCTCCGCAATGTGGGCGGCGCTGTGCGGGGCCATCTTCTCGCGCAGCAGCGGCATCAGCCAGCTGCGCGCCAGCACGCGGTCGTTGTTGCTGCCAAGGCGCGGATCGTCGCGCAGCTCGCCCAGGCCGAAGGCGTCGCAGAACAGGCGCCAGGCGCCATCGCTGACCACGGCCAGGAAGATCTGCTCGCCGTCCCGGACTTCGAACACGTCGTAGATGGCCCAGGCCGAGATGCGTGCCGGCATGGGCGCGGCCGGCTTGCCGGTGACGGCGAACTGCATCATGTGCTGGGCGACCAGGAAGATGTTGTTCTCGAACAGCGCGCTTTGCACTTCCTGGCCGCGCCCGGTCTTCTCGCGCTGGGCCAGGGCAGCCATCGCGCCCATGGCGCCGAACATGCCGCCCATGATGTCGTTGACGCTGGCGCCCGCGCGCAGCGGGTCGCCGGGGCGGCCCGTCATGTAGGCCAGGCCGCCCATCATCTGCACCACTTCGTCCAGCGCCGTGCGGTGCTCGTAGGGGCCGGGCAGAAAGCCCTTGTGGCTCACGTAGATGAGGCGCTCGAAGCGGTCCTTGAGGCTGTCGTAGTCCAGGCCCAGCTTGCGCATGGTGCCGGGCTTGAAGTTCTCGCAGACCACGTCGGCCGTGGCGATCAGGCGCAGCGCGGCCTGCTTGCCTTCCTCGGTCTGCAGGTCCAGCGTCAGGCTTTTCTTGTTGCGGTTGAACAGCGGGAAAAAGCCCGAGCCCGAGCCCAGCAGCTTGCGCGTGGCATCGCCGTCGCGGCCGTGGCCCACGGGCTCGATCTTGATGACTTCGGCGCCCAGGTCGGCCAGCATCATGCCGCAGGACGGGCCCATGACCATGTGGGTGAACTCGACCACGCGGATGCCTGCGTAGGGCAGTGGCGTGGCCTGGCCTGCGGCCGTGTCGGGGGAGTTGGGTTGGCTCATGGAAAAACGGTGAATGAATGTGTGGTTTGTCGCTGCGGCTCAGGCCGGTGCGTAGATGCGGGGCACAAAGCCCTTGGGCAGTCCGGCCAGCGGCGTCATGCCGTGCAGCTCCTCGCCGGGCAGGCCTGCGGCCAGGGGCTGGCGGGCGGCGATCAGGCGATCGATGTCCACGCCGGTGCGGATGCCCATGGCCTCGAACATGAAGACCAGGTCTTCGGTGACCACGTTGCCCGAGGCTCCGGGCGCATACGGGCAGCCGCCCAGGCCGGCCAGCGAGGCATCGAAGGTGCGCACGCCGGCCTCGTAGGCGGCCAGGCAGTTGGCCAGGCCCAGGCCGCGCGTATTGTGCATGTGGGCCGCGCCTGCATGTTCGCCCAGCTCGGCGCGCAGCCGTGTGAACAGGCGCCGCACCTGGGCCGGGTTGGCCATGCCCGTGGTGTCGGACAGGCCCGATTCATCGGCGCCCGCCGCCACGCAGGCCAGGGCCAGTGCAATCACTTCGTCCTCGGGCACCAGCCCTTGCAGCGTGCAGCCGAAGGCCGTGGAGATGCCCGCCTCGATCAGGGCCTGCGGCGCGATCTCGTCGCGCAGCGCTGCAATGGCCCGCACCTCGTCCACCATCTGCATGGGCGTCTTGCGCACATTGGCCATGGAGTGCGCGGGGCTGGCCGAGACGGGCAGCGTGACCTTGTGGGCGCCGGCGCGCAGCGCGGCCTCGGCGCCGCGCAGATTGGGGGCCAGGGCCATCACGGTGACGCCCGGCAGGGTGATGGCCTGGGCGACCACCTCGGCCGCGTCGGCCATCTGCGGCAGCAGCTTGGGCGAGACGAAGGAGCCGACCTCGATCTCCTGCAGGCCTGCATGGGCCAGCGCGGCGATCCAGGCCAGCTTGTGCGCCGTGGACATGGTGGAGGCCACGGACTGCAGGCCGTCGCGCGGGCCGACTTCGCTGATGAGTACGTCAAAACGGTGGGAGGACATGGGCAGTTGCATCCGGTGGTGGGTGTCGATGGTGGCGGATTCACCTGTTGACATCGGGGTTCTGTGTGGTTCTAATAGATAGAACTATATTCTCTCTATTGAAATATTCCCTGCTGCACGCGCCATCGTCAAGCCTGCGTGCCTGGGGTTTTCCCTTGGGTGCCTTTTTATGCCTCGCAAATCAGTGACGGAATCGGTGGCCGACGAGAACGCCGCGCCGGGCGGCGTGGCGGCCGTGGACAGGGCCTTGAGCCTGCTGGCAGCGTTTCGTGACGGCGACGACGGGCTGACGCTGGCCCAGTTGTCGGAGCGCACGCGCCTGTACAAGAGCACCGTGCTGCGGCTGCTGGCCTCGCTGGAGCATGGCGGCTGGGTGCTGCGCATGGATGACGGCCGCTACGCCGTGGGCCCGGCCGTGGCGCGGCTGAACACCGTCTATGCCCGGCATTTCTCGCTGGACAGCGTGGTCATGCCCGTGCTGCGCACCCTGGTGCAGGCCACGGGCGAAAGTGCGGCCTACCACGTGCGCCAGGGCCAGGACCGGCTGTGCCTGTACCGCGTGGATTCGCCCCATCCCGTGCGCGACCATGCACGCACGGGCGATCTGCTGCCGCTGGGCCAGGGCGCAGGCGGGCGCGTGCTGTCGGCTTTCGACACCGAACTGTACGCCGCATCGCGCGGCGGCAGCCGCACGCAGCTAGCCCGTGTGCGTGCCGATGGCTACTGCGCCATGGTGGGGGACAGGCACCGCGAGATCGCAGGGATTTCGGCCCCCGTGTTCAAGCGCGATGGGGAATTGGCAGCGGCGCTGACACTGACCATGCCAGCCCACCGCTATGAAGAGCGCCACGCCCGCCATGTGCTGGCGGCGGCGCGGGAACTGGGGCTTTTGCTGCCCTGAGCCAGGCGTGCGCGGTGCGCTGGCTCAGCCCAGGGCCGTGTCCAGCACCATCATCAGCACAAAGCCCAGCATGAGGCCGCCCGTGGCAAAGGCCTCGTGGCCCTTGCGGTGCGACTCGGGAATGATTTCGTGGCTGATCACGAACAGCATGGCGCCTGCCGCAAAGCCCAGGCCCCAGGGAAGCAGCGCGGCCGAGCCGCTGACGATGACTGCGCCCAGCACGGCGCCCAGCGGCTCCACCAGGCCCGATGCCATGCCCAGCGCCACGGCAAAGCTGCGCTTGTAGCCCGCAGCCAGCAGGGCCACGGCGACCACCAGGCCCTCGGGCACATCCTGGATGGCAATGCCTGTGGCCAGCGCATTGGCGCGCAGTCCGTCGTTGCCCGCATAGCCCACGCCGATGGCCAGGCCTTCGGGCAGGTTGTGCAGGGCAATGGCAAAGACGAACAGCCAGGTGCGCTGCAGCTTGCGCGCGCCTTGCGGGTCCAGGCCTTCGCGGCCCTTGATGAAGTGCTCGTGCGGCAGCAGCCGGTCCATGAGCATGAGCGCCGCGCCGCCCAGCAGGATTGCCGTGCCGATGACAGCGCCTGCCGCCCAGCCCCCGCCCCCAAACAGGCCCTGCGTACGCACCGCTTCCAGCCCCGGCAGGATCAGCGAGAAGGCGCAGGCCGCCAGCATGACGCCGGCGCCAAAGCCGAACAAGGTGTCCTGCGTGCGCTCGGACAGGCGCTGGGACAGCATCACGGGCACGGTGCCCAGGGCTGTCGCCAGCGCGGCTGCCGAGCCGCCGGCCAGGGCCTGGAAGACCACCGGATGGTTCTGGGCATAGGCCCAGAACTGGCTGGTGAGCGCCCAGGCGCCGGCCATCATGATGGCCAGGCCGATCCACAGGCGGATGTTGGACCGTACGCTGGTCTTGGAGCGGAAGCGTTGTGGCAGATCCATGCTGGTCGAGGTCAGAGGTTGGCGTTGCGGACCGTTCAGCCGCGTGCGGCGGCGTAGCGGCGGGCCACTTCGGCCCAGTTGACTACGTTGTAGAACGCCGCGATGTATTCAGGGCGGCGGTTCTGGTACTTGAGGTAGTAGGCGTGTTCCCACACGTCCAGGCCCAGGATGGGGGTGGCGCCGGAGCCGATGCCGGCCATCAGCGGGCTGTCCTGGTTGCCACTGCTTTCCACGGCCAGCTTGCCGTCCTTGCCCACCACCAGCCAGGCCCAGCCGCTGCCAAAGCGCGTGAGCGCGGCCTGGGTGAAGGCGGCCTTGAAGGCATCGAAGCCGCCCAGTTCCCGGTCAATGGCCTGTGCCAGTTCGCCCGAGGGAGCACCGCCGCCGCCCTGGTCCACCGGGGCCATCACGGTCCAGAACAGGCTGTGGTTGGCATGGCCGCCGCCGTTGTTGCGCACGGCGCCGCGCACGCCTTCGGGCAGCAGGGACAGGTCGGCGATCAGCTGCTCCACGGGCTGGCTGCCGTGCGGCGTGTCCTTGAGTGCGGCATTCAGGTTGTTCACATAGGCCTGATGGTGCTTGGTGTAGTGGATCTCCATGGTCTGCGCATCGATATGGGGCTCCAGCGCGTCGTAGGCGTAGTTCAGGGGAGGCAGGGTGTAGTTGCTCATGTGGTTTCTTTCAGGGACTACGGGGGAAATCGGTGCGTCGTAAGGCGTGTGGGGGGGGCGAGACCTGCAGTCAGTGCGCCAGCCGCGAGGGCAGGGCCGTTGCCGCGATGTCGAAGACCCGGGACGAGGCCTGCAGTGCAGCATCGATGGGGGCTGGAACGGGAGAGGGCAGGCTGAGGTCAGGGGTTGCTTGCATCTCTGCTGGCTCCGAGGGTTTCAGAGATTCCTTGATATTGATCTGAGAATTGTATTATTCATGAGAATCATTCTCATTCAAAACAAAAATGACCTCAGTCAAGCCGATGTGTATTTCCTTGCGCGTGCAGGCAGGTCCCGCAGTCGTGGGTTCCGGGCGAAAAAAAGCCCCGCAGGCGGCAATGCCTGCGGGGCCGGTCGGGTGGCGGTGGCCGCTTAGACCTGGTCGGCCGACAGGCCTGCAGTCTGGCTGAAGCCGCCGTCCACGTAGGTGATCTCGGCCGTCACGCCCGAGGCGAGGTCGGACAGCAGGAAGGCGGCCACATTGCCCACATCCTCGATGGTCACGTTGCGGCGCAGCGGCGATGCATCGGCCACGCGGCCCAGCAGCTTGCCGAAGTCCTTGATGCCCGATGCGGCCAGCGTCTTGATGGGACCGGCCGAGATGCCGTTGGCGCGGATGGCGCGGCCGTCTGCCGTGCGGCCCACGGCCTCGGCCAGGTAGCGCACCGAGGCTTCCAGCGATGCCTTGGCCAGGCCCATGGTGTTGTAGTTGGGGATGGAGCGCAGCGCGCCCAGGTACGACAGCGTCAGCAGCGAGGACTTGTCATTGAGGTAAGGCAGGGCCGCCTTGGCCATCGCGGGGAAGCTGTAGGCGCTGATGTCGTGCGCGATCTTGAAGCCCTCGCGCGACAGGCCTTCCAGGAAGTTGCCGGCGATGGCCTCGCGGGGCGCGAAGCCGATGCTGTGCACGAAGCCGTCGAACTTGCCCCAGGTGGCGCCCAGGTCGGTGAACAGCTTGTCGATCTGGGCGTCGTCAGCCACGTCGCAGTCGAAGATCAGCTTGGAGTCGAATTCTGCGGCGAACTCGGTGATGCGGTCCTTGAAGCGCTCGCCCACATAGCTGAACGCCAGCTCCGCGCCCTGTGCGTGGCAGGCCTTGGCGATGCCGTAGGCGATGGAGCGGTTGGACAGAACGCCCGTGATCAGCAGTTTTTTACCGGCGAGAAAGCCCATTGTTGTTCTCCAGAGGAAGTGAGTGGAAGTGCGCAGCAGCTGGCGGCGAAGGCGGGGCCCCGCGTCAGCGTTTGCCAGCGGGCGGCTGGCTGCGTGGTGCAGAATTGTCGCATGCGCCATTGGATGATTTCTTCGCTGCTGCTGGCCTCGGCGTGTGTGCCGGCGTGGGGCTCGCATGCCTATGCCCTGTGGGGAGAGCCCCGCTATGCCGAGGGCTTCAGCCATTTCGACTATGTCAACGCCAAGGCCCCCAAGGGCGGCGAGCTGCGCCTGGTGAGCAACCTGCGCATCTCCACCTTTGACAAGTACAACCCGTTCACCATCAAGGGATCGTCTCCGGCCTATCTGGCCGAACTGATGTTCGACACCCTGCTGTGGCCCTCGCTGGACGAGACCGCCACGGGCTACGGACTGCTGGCAGAGGATGTGCAGGCTGCCCCCGACGGCCTGTCTGCCACGTTCCGGCTGCGGCCGCAAGCGCGCTTTCACAACGGCAAGCCCGTGCTGGCTGCCGATGTCAAGTTCAGCTATGACACGCTGGTGGGGCCGCACGCATTGCCTGGCTACCGATCGCTGTTCTTCGATGTGGCGGGGGTCGACGTGCTGGATGAACGCACGGTGCGCTTTCGCTTCAAGCAGCCGAACCGGGAACTGCCGCTGGTTGTGGGCGCCATTCCCGTCTTCAGCCGCGACTGGGGCATGGAAAACGGCAAGCCCAAGCCCTTCGACCAGGTGGTGACGGATACGCCCATCGGCAGTGGGCCCTACAGGATAGGACCTGTGCGCTTCGGCAAGGACATCACCTATGTGCGCGACCCGGACTACTGGGGGCGCGATCTGCCCGCGCGCGTGGGCACGGCCAATTTCGACCGCATCTCCGTCAAGATCTACCGCGACAACACGGCGAAGCTGGAAGCGCTGAAGGCCGGCGAGTTCGACCTGATGCGTTTTTACAGCGCCGGCGACTGGGCGCGGCGCCTGTACGGCAAGCGCTTCGACCGGGGCGAGCTGGTCAAGGGCGAATTCAGCAACAAGCTGCCCTCGGGGTTCCAGAGCTATGTGCTCAACACCCGGCGCCCTTTGCTGCAGGACGTGCGCGTTCGCCGTGCGCTGGACCTTGCCCTGGACTACGAATGGATGAACCGGCAGATGTTCTACGGCTCCTACCAGCGCGTGCGCGGGCTGTTCGGCAACACGGCCTGCGAGACCCATGGCGAGCCCTCGCCAGAGGAGCTGGCGCTCATGGAGCCCCTGCGCAAGAGCATTCCGCCGGAGGCCTTCGGCCCCATGGCCGAGCCGCCGCGCACCGATGGCAACAACTCGCTGCGTGCCAACCTGCGCCAGGCGCGGCAATTGCTGGCCGATGCCGGCTGGACCATTCAGGATGGTGTGCTGCGCAATGCGCGGGGCCAGGCCATGGAGCTGGAGTACCTGGACAGCAGCGAGTCGGGCATACGCCAGGTCTCGCCCTGGATACGCAATCTGGAAAAGCTGGGCATACGGCTGCGCTTTCGCTCGGCGGACTTTGCGCTGTACCAGCAGCGTGTGGAGAAGTTCGACTACGACATCATCTCCATTGCCTACCAGGGCACGAACAACCCGGGCCAGGAATTCGCCGACCTGTTCGGCAGTCGGGCGGCGGACACGGACGGCTCGGGCAATTTTCCCGGAGTCAAGAATCCCGCCGTCGATGCCTTGATCCGGCGCATGACCGAGGCCAAGACCGAGGCGCAGCTGTTGCCCGCGTGCCACGCACTGGAGCGTGTCATCGCGCATGGACACTACCTGATTCCGCAGTGGAGCGCGGGAACGCACCGCATGGTCTACGACTCCTGGCGGCTGGTGCGGCCCGCCGTGGTTCCCGCCTACGCGAAGGGCGAGAGCTGGGCCATGGATACCTGGTGGGCCCGCATGCCGGTGCTGACCGCGCCGCCTCCATGAGCGGGCGCTGCCGCCGCATCGTTGCGATCCGTTGCATGATGGGCACGCTCCCGGGCCGGGGTGCCCCCCGGCAATCGACATAATGCAGGACTTCTTATGTGGGCCTACATACTCAAACGCTTGCTGCTGATGGTGCCGACCCTGCTGGGCGTGCTGCTGCTGACCTTCGTGGTCGTGCAGTTCGTGCCCGGTGGCCCGGTGGAGCAGTACCTTGCCGAAGCCAAGGCCAGCGTGGGCCGTGGCGGCGAAGGCGGTGGCCTGGCCTACCGTGGCAACCAGGGGGTGGACCCACAGCGCATAGAGCAGATCAAGGCCCTCTACGGGTTTGACAAGCCGGCCCATGAGCGCTTCTTCCAGATGCTCGGGCAGTTCGCGCGGTTCGACCTGGGGCGCAGTTTCTTCCAGAACAAGGATGTCTGGCAGCTGATCAAGGAGAAGCTGCCGGTCTCGGCCAGCCTGGGCCTGTGGACCTTTTTCATCAGCTACCTCGTGGCCGTGCCCCTGGGCATTGCCAAGGCCGTGCGTGCCGGCTCGCGTTTCGACTTCTTCACCACGCTGCTGATCCTGGTGGGCTATGCGATTCCGGGCTTTGTGCTGGGCGTGGCGCTGCTGGTGATCTTCGGCGGGCAGCTGCAATGGTTTCCGCTGCGCGGGCTGACCTCGGCCAACTGGGATGAGCTGTCCTTGGGCGCGCGCATCGTGGACTATCTATGGCATATCGCGCTGCCGGTCACGGCCATGGTGGCGGGCAGCTTCGCCATCACCGCCATGCTCACCAAGAATGCCTTTCTGGAAGAGATCCGCAAGCAATATGTGCTGACAGCCCGCGCCAAGGGCCTGTCGGAGCGGCAGGTGCTTTATCGGCATGTGCTGCGCAATGCGCTGATTCCCATCGTCACCGGCTTTCCGGCCGCCTTCATCGGTGCCTTCTTCACGGGCTCGCTGCTGATAGAAACGCTGTTCTCGCTGGACGGCCTGGGCCTGCTCAGCTATGACAGCGTGATACGGCGCGACTATCCCGTGGTGCTGGGCACGCTGTACCTGTTCACGCTGATCGGCCTGGTGACCAAGCTGGTCAGCGATCTTTGTTATGTGTGGGTGGATCCGCGTGTACGGTTTGACTAGGTACCTTCCGAGCCGCTTCGCGGCTTGCCCGGTATGCACGGCGCCCTGTATCGCGGGGGGCGGACGGGCGGCGCGTGGCGCCGGGCTTCGTTTCCTGGAGCGACATGGACACTGAAATGCAATCCGTTGTGGTTTCTGGAACGGGGCTGCCAGGGGCTGGGGCGCCTGCACCGCTGGCGGCGGCGGCGGTTTCGCCGGCGCGGCGGGCCTGGCTGCGGTTCAGGCGCAATCGGCTGGGATATTGGAGCCTGGTCGCTTTTTGCGTGATGGTGGTGCTGAGCCTGGGCGCCGAGCTGATCAGCAACGACCGGCCCCTGGTGGTGCGCTACGAAGGCCAGACCTACTGGCCGCTGTGGAACGATTATTCCGAGAAGACCTTCGGCGGCGACTTCGAGACGGCGGCCGACTATCTGGATCCCTACATTCGGGATCGCCTGAGCCAGGGTGGCAACTGGGCGCTGTACACGCTCAATCCCTACGGGCCTCAGGCGCTCAACTACTTTGCGAGCTTGCCCAATCCGGCGCCGCCCTCGCGCGAGAACCTGCTGGGCACGGACGATCGCGGGCGCGATCTGCTGGCGCAACTGATCTACGGCTTTCGCGTGAGCGTGCTGTTTGCGCTGGCGCTGACGGCCTCCGGCGTGGTGCTGGGCGTGGTGACGGGGGCCATCCAGGGCTTTTTCGGCGGCAGGACCGATCTGGCGTTTCAGCGCTTCATCGAGATCTGGGGCTCCATGCCCGAGCTGTATCTGCTGATCATCTTCAGCGCGGTGTTGGCGCCCAGCGTCTCGCTGCTGCTGGTGCTGCTGTCGCTGTTCGGCTGGATGGGGCTGTCGGACTATGTGCGGGCCGAATTCCTGCGCAACCGCCAGCTCGACTACGTGAAGTCGGCGCGTGCGCTGGGCGTGGGCAATGGCGCGCTGATCTGGCGCCATCTGCTGCCCAACAGCATGACGCCCGTGGTCACCTTTTTGCCGTTTCGCATGAGTGCAGCCATCCTGGCGCTGACTTCGCTTGATTTCCTGGGCCTGGGCGTTCCCCCCGATACGCCCAGCCTGGGCGAGCTGCTGAGCCAGGGCAAGAACAGCATCGATGCCTGGTGGATCTCGCTGTCCACCTTTGCGGTGCTGGTGGTGACGCTGCTGCTGCTGACCTTCATGGGCGATGCGCTGCGCGATGCCCTGGACCCGCGCAAGGCCGCTGCCACCGATGCAGCCCCGGCCGTTGATGCGAAGGACGCCGCATGAACGCAGAGCAGCCGGCAATGGATATGCCTTCCGCCCCCGGTCGCGGCCGGACGCTGCTGTCTGTGCGCAACCTGCGCGTGCGCTTTGGCAGCAAGGACGTGGTGCACGGCGTGAGCTTCGATCTGGCGGCCGGTGAGAAGCTGGCGCTGGTGGGTGAGTCCGGTTCGGGCAAGACCATCACGGCGCTGTCCCTGCTGCGGCTGGCCGGTGACGCCCAGCTGGGCGGGCAGGCGCTTTTCGACGGCCGCGACCTCCTGCGCCTGCCCGTGCGCGAGATGCGGGCCGTGCGCGGCGGCGACGTGGCCATGATCTTCCAGGAGCCCATGACGGCGCTCAATCCGCTGATGACCGTGGGCGAACAGGTGGGCGAGGTGCTGCGCCTCAAGCAGGGGCTGACGCGGGCGCAGTCCCTGGCCCAGGCGGCCGAACTGCTGGCGACCACGGGCATTGCCGAGCCCGTGCGCCGTGCCCGCGCCTTTCCGCATCAGCTCAGCGGCGGCCAGCGTCAGCGCGCCATGATCGCCATGGCACTGGCCAGCAGCCCGCGCCTGCTGCTGGCCGATGAGCCGACCACGGCGCTCGACGTCACGCTGCGCGGACAGATCCTGCAATTGCTCGATGACCTGCAACGCCAGACCGGCATGGCCGTGCTGATGATCACCCACGACCTGCACCTGGTGCGGCGCTTTGCCGATCGCGTGGCGGTGATGGAGCGCGGGCAACTGGTGGAGCAGGGCGAGGTGCCGGCGGTCATGGCAGCTCCGCGCCATGCCTACACGCGCAAGCTGCTGGCCAGTGTGCCGCGCCGCGATCTGGTCGAGGCGCAGGCCGGTACACCGGGGGCGGCTCCCGAGCCGCTGGTCCATGCGCAGGGCCTCAAGGTCAGCTACCCGGTGCCGTTGACGGGCGTGCGCGGCTGGTTTGGCCAGGGGCGTTTTGTTGCCGTGCAGTCCGCCGACCTGGACCTGATGCCCGGGCGCACCGTGGGTGTGGTCGGGGAGTCGGGCTCGGGCAAGTCCACGCTGGCCCAGGCCGTGCTGGGCCTGCTGCCGCATGAAGGCCAGCTGCGCATCGCTGGCCAGGCCTGGAGGCAGCCGGCCACGCGCAACTCGCCGGCCAATCTTGCGCTGCGGCGCAAGGTGCAAGTGGTGTTCCAGGACCCGTATTCATCGCTGTCGCCACGACTGACGCTGGAGCAGATCGTTGGCGAGGGCCTGCGCGTGCACGCCCCGGCGCTCACGGGGCGGCAGCGCCGTGACCGCGTCGTGGACATGCTGTCTGCCGTCGGGCTGACGGATGAGCAGTTCCCCGGTCTGCTCGATCGCTATCCGCATGAGTTCTCCGGGGGCCAGCGCCAGCGTATCGCCATTGCGCGTGCCCTGGTGCTGGAGCCTGAAGTGCTGGTGCTTGACGAGCCCACCAGTGCGCTGGATGTGACCATTCAGCAGCAGGTGCTGGGCCTGCTGCAGCGGCTGCAGCGCGAACGTGGCCTGGCCTATCTGCTCATCACGCACGATGTGGACGTGATCCGCGCCATGGCCCATGACGTGGTGGTGATGAAGGATGGTGCCATCGTCGAATCCGGCCCCGTGGCCCAGGTGCTGGGCGCGCCGCGTGAGTCCTATACCCAGCGGCTGGTGGAGGCTGCTGGCTTTTCGGGTGACGGCATGCCCGAAGGGTTCTGAGTTCGCCGGCCTGCCGCCGGGCCGCTACCAGCTGCCTGTGGGATTGACCCCGTCCTGAAGAATCCACTGCACCTTGTCCACGGGCACGCCCAGCAGCCGGGCCTGGGCCAGCAGGCGCGCTGCCACGCCATCGGGCAGTTCAGGGGTGCGCGAAAGAATCCAGAAATAGCGCAGGTCCGAGCCGACCACCATGGCCCAGCGGTAGTCGGCATCCAGGGCCACCACGTTGTAGCCGCCGTAGAACGGTCCGAAGAACGAGACCTTGAGCGCCGCAACGCCGGGGCCATGCACCGTGCGGGCCTTGCCTTCAGCGGACTTCCAGCGCCGGCGGCCTGCGTCGTAGCCCCGGTTCAGCACATGCACGCTTCCATCGGGAAGCGGCGTGTATTCGGCCTGGGTGCGCTCCAGGCCTTTTTCGAAGCGGTGGTCTATGCGGGCCACCTCGTACCAGCGGCCCATGTAGCGCTGGATGTCCCAGCCGCGTACGGGCTCCACTGTGGCAGGAATGGGCGGGTTGCGCAGGCCCTTCCAAAGCAAGGCGGCTGCAGCGGCCCCGACGGCAAGCCCAGCCAGGCCTGCCGCGGGCCGAACCCAGGCAGGGCGGGGTGTGGACGGGGTGGTGACTTCTGTGCGTGGTTGGCGGGGTGACATCGTGCGGAACTCCGTGTTCAGGCAGAGCGCATGCCAGGGGCATCATGTGCGCTTGGCAGCGTGCTCCTACTTTAGGACAGAACGCCGGGCCGCGGTGTAGGCCGGCGCTGCCGGAACTGCGGCTGTGCGGGCTGCGCAACGCAGGAACTTTCCCTATGCCGGAGCAGGCCATGTGTTTTTTTATGCGCGGGCCTGCAGGTCTATGGCCTAATTGCGCGTTCTCATTTTTTTGAAGAAGGAAATGCCATGGGCAACAAGATCGTTACCGAAGCCGACCGCAAGTTCACTCCCCAGCCTCCCCTGCCCAACGGCGTCACCCTGCCGACGCCCGGCCGTGGCCAGCGCGTGAGCCGCGCCCGTGGCGCCCACACCCATACCAAGAAGAACCCCGGCAAGCGTCACCGCTGAGCACGGCGGGCCGCGTGCGTGCCTGCCGCGGCCGCGTTCTGAAAGCAAGAGCCCTCGAAAGAGGGCTTTTGCTTTTGGGGCGAATGCGCTCAGTGCTGCAGTGCCTGGAGCTTGCGGCGCAGCATCTGCACTTCCTCGATCAGGTCCGCCGTCAGCGCGGCCAGTTGAGGGTCGGCATCGAAGCTGTGCTCCAGATGGGCAATGCGGCGCGCACGCACCAGCATGTGGCCGCTGAAGCGCCACTGTGCCTGCGCGTCGGCCGCGTCGCCGGCCGGCTCGTTCTCGCAGTACAGCACCCCGGTCTGCACGCGCTCCACCACCCAGGCGGTGTTGCGCTGGCAGTGGCGGGCGAGATCGTGCAGATCCAGTGCGCCTTCATCCAGCAGTTCTGCAGGTTCGTAGAAGGGATACAGCGGCGTGCTCATCGCGAGGCTCCTTGGCCCGTGCCGTGCTGGCGGGCATCGAACGAGGGGAAGGCCTGGGCCAGTGCCTCATAGGCCTTTCGCTGGGCGTCGGTCTGCGGCTCCGGCAGGCTGATGCCCAGCACCAGATACAGATCGCCTGGCGTGGCGGCGGGCAAGCCCTTGCCCTTGATCCGCAGCTTGCGGCCTGCGCGGCTGCCGGCAGGGATGCCGACATCGAATTCGCCGGCAATCGTGGCGAGACGGACCGTGCCGCCCAGCGCGGCTTCCCAGGGCGCGAGCGCGATGGGCTGATAGACGTCCTTGCCCTCGGCCCACCAGCGCGGGTCGTGACGCAGATGCACCTGCAGCAGCAGGTCGCCTGCAGGACCCTTGCCCAGGCCCTGGCCGCCCTGGCCGGCCAGACGGATCATCTGGCCTTCGCGCACCCCCTTGGGAATGCTGACCTGCAATTCCTTGTCCCGCGCCACCGGCCGCCCGTCCTCATCCAGCACCGTGCTGCGCAGGTGCAGGCTGCGCTGGGCGCCGTGGTAGCTGTCCAGCAGGTCCAGCTCGATGCTGGCGTGCTGGTCCTGCCCCCGCAGGTCGGGTGGAGGTCGGTGCTGCCCGCCGCCCGCATGGCGCGCGCGGGCGCCCTGGCCGAACATCTGCGAGAAGAATTCGCTGAAATCCGCATCGCCGTCCGGCATGGCGCCATCGCCGCTGCGAAAGTGGAAGTCCTGACCTTCCCAGTCCGGGGGCGGCTGGAATCCGCCGGCGCCTGCGCTGCGGCGGGGCGCATCAGCCAGCGCGTCGTAGGCCGCACGCTTTTCGGGATCGGACAGCACGGCGTTGGCTTCATTGATCTCGGCCATGCGTTGCGAGGCATCCGCTTCCTTGCTGATGTCCGGGTGGTACTTGCGCGCCAGCTTGCGGTAGGCCTTCTTGATCTCGTCAGCACTGGCCTGCCGGTCCACGGCCAGGATGCGGTAGTAGTCCTTGTATTCCATGAATTTCCGTCCTCCAGCCCTTGCGGGCGATGTTCTGGACAAGCCAGAAGCCAGCATAGCCCGGTCATGGCAGGGTCTCAACCGATGGGCCTTTTCCTGCTGGACTGGCATCTTGTGACGGGTTTACTACATTCGCGCGTCGGCAGGACGCAACAGGAGGCGTCGGACATGGCACATGGCAGGCGATGGCGGTACGGGACAGGGCTTTCAGGCGTCAAGGGGGCAAGGAGCTTGCTGGGCGCATGGCTGGCGGCCTGTGCATGCGGCGTGATGGCGCAGTCCGCCCAGCCGGCACCGGGCGGGCCGATGGCGGACCTGCCCCCCGCCGTGGTCAGTGCGCCTCTGCCCGATGTGGGCTCCATGGCGTCCAGGGTACTGGCCTGCACGGCCTGCCATGGTCCCGAGGGACGGGCCACACCCAGCGGCTACTTTCCTCGCATTGCGGGCAAGCCTGCGGGCTATCTTTACCGCCAGCTCAAGAATTTCCAGCAGGGGCGCCGCAGCTATCCGGCAATGAACCGGCTGATCGAATTCATGTCGGACGACTATCTGCGCCAGATCGCCGTGCATTTCGCAAGCCTTGAGCTGCCCTATGCGCCGCCCGTGCCGGCGCAGCTGCCGCCCGCCGACCTCGCGCGTGGCGAGCAGCTGGTGCTGCAGGGCGACGCGCAGCGGGGCCTGCCCGCCTGTGCTGCCTGCCATGGCCAGCGGCTCATGGGCGCGGGCGACGATATCCCGGGTCTGCTGGGCCTGTCACGCGACTATCTCAACAGCCAGATAGGCGCCTGGCGCTCGGGCCAGCGCCAGGCGGCCGCTCCCGATTGCATGGACCAGGTGGCCAAGGCGCTGACGCCGCAGGAAGTCGTGGCCGTCACGGCATGGCTGTCGTCGCGGCCTGCATCGGCGACGCCGGGAGGGCACGAGGCCTTGGCGCGCTCCTTGCCGCTGCGCTGCGGTGCGGTGGCCGCTGTGGGCGGTCAGGAGGGCAGGCCATGAATGTCCAAGTGGAAAATCCGGCCAGCGCGAGCGTACGCGGGCGGTGGCCCCTGCTGGCTCTTGTGGTCCTGGCCCTGGTCCTGGTGGGGCTGCTGCTGGTCTGGCTCAACCTGCGGGGGGAGCAGGGGGTTCATGCCTATGGCCACGGCGGCTGGTCGGGATCGACCGAAACACAGGCCGCCCTGGTCGAGCGCGGCGCCTACCTTGCGCGGGTAGGCAACTGCGCTGGCTGCCACACGGCGGCGGGCGGTGCCGAATATGCGGGCGGGCGGGGCTTGCCCACCGCGTTCGGCACGCTGTACACCAGCAATCTCACCTCCGACAAGGAGACGGGCTTGGGACTGTGGTCGGCGCAGGACTTCTGGCGTGCGCTGCACAACGGGCGCTCGCGTGGTGGGCGCCTGCTGTATCCGGCCTTCCCGTATGACAGCTACACCCGCGTGACGCGCGCCGATTCGGACGCCTTGTTCGCCTATTTTCAAAGCCTGCCCGCCGTGCGCGCGCAGACGCCGCCGCATGCGCTGGACTTTCCCTATGGCTGGCAGGGGTCGCTGGCCGTCTGGCGGGCGCTGTTCTTCTCGCCGAAGGATTGGCAGGACCAGCCAGGGAAGGCCCCGGCCTGGAATCGCGGCGCCTATCTTGCCCAGGGGCTGGGCCATTGCGCGGCCTGCCATGCGCCGCGCAATGGCCTGGGTGCCTCCGGCCAGGCCATGTCCGGCGGCTTTGTGGCAGGGCAGTCCTGGTATGCGCCTTCGCTGCTCGATCCCGGCGAGGCGGGTGTGCGTGCCGGCCAGGAGTCCGCCTGGGTGCAGTTGCTGCAGACGGGGTCCGGCCCTTCAGGCTCGGCACTGGGCCCCATGGCCGAAGTCGTGGCGCGCAGCACCCAGCACTGGCAGCCACAGGATCTGCAGGCGCTGGCTTCCTATCTGCAGGAGCAGGGCGCTGCTGCCCCATCTGCCGGCACAGACGGGCACGGCGCCATCAAGCCTGTGCAGCCCGGGCAGATGGCCTTGGGGCGGGCCGTGTACGAACGGCAGTGCGCGGTCTGCCATGGTGCGCAGGGCCAGGGAACCCCGGGCGCGTTTCCTGCGCTGGCCGGCAATGCCTCCGTGACCATGGCCGAGCCGCGCAACCTGCTGCTGGTGCTGCTGGACGGTGGCTATCCCCCGTCCACCCGGCAACAGCCGCAGCCGCATGGCATGCCGCCCTTTGGCCATGTGCTGTCTGACGCACAGGTGGCCGCCGTGGCCAGCTATGTGCGCAGTGCCTGGGGCAACAAGGCGGCGGAAATCGGTACCATGGAGGTTTATCGCGCCCGGGAAGGGCGTGGTTTCTGAGAGGTTTTCCATGGATTCAATGGCCGGCAAGCTGCCGGACGACAGCGCGGCAGCCAGCCCCTGGTGGGTGGTTTGCCTGTGTGCGCAATGGTGCGGCGTTTGCAACCAGTACCGGAGCGCGTTTGCGGAGCTGGCCACCCAGTTCCCGCAGATGCACTTCGTCTGGCTTGATGTCGAGGACCGCGAGGATGTGGCCGGGGACCTGGACATCGAAACCTTTCCCTCTGTGCTGATCGCTGACGGCGAGCGCGCGCGCTTTCTGGGGCCGGTGCTGCCCCAGCCGGGCGTTGTGGCGCGCATGCTGCAGTCATTGGCCCAGGACCCTGGCGCGGCCCCGGCCGACCCCGCCGAAGCGCAGGCCCTTTTGCGGCGGCTTCAGTCGGCGCAGGCGCTTGAGCGCGTGGGCGCCTGAGCATCCCGCGGAGGGGTGTCCGCCCTGGCCTGGGCTGCCTTGCGCAGTGCCTGCCAGCGCCTGTTTTTGTACGGCGCGAACTTGGCCTGGAGGTCGTTTGCGGATACAATGGCATATTCACGACCAAACGGGCGGGTACCAACCGCCCTTTTTTTTGGGCGATCTTCGGGCGACCTTAGGGATTGCCATGGGGCTCGGCGCTGTTGGGACATGGCTGCTGCCAAGGTTCCAGGGGCGTTCCGGGTCTTTTGTGTTTGCAGGATTGAATTTAATTACACGTGGCACTACAGCAAATCGTTGAACAAACCGTGACAGGTCTGGGCTATGACCTGGTGGAAATAGAACGCTCGGCAGGCGGGCTGTTGCGCGTCACAATTGATTTGCCTTGGCAGCCCCCGGTGGAGGGCGAGCCGGTGGTGCCGGAGCAGTTCGTGACAGTCGAGGACTGCGAGAAGATCACGCGCCAGCTGCAGTTCGCGCTGGAGGTCGATGGCACGGATTACACGCGCCTCGAGGTCTCCTCCCCGGGCATCGACCGCCCCCTGCGGCATGAGCAGGACTTCATCCGCTTTGTCGGGGAAGTCATCGACCTGACCCTCAAGGAGCCCATCGGCGCCGCCGCTGAAGGGCAGGTCAGCGCCAATCGCAAGAAATTCCGCGGCACGCTGGAGCGTGCCGAAGGTGGTGGCTGGCAGATCGTCTGGAGCGACGAGCCACCCGTCAAGCCTGGCCAGAGGGTCAGCAAGAAGCGTGTTCCCGCGCCCCTGCAGGCGCTGGGTTTCACGCTGGAGGAGCTGCGCGAGGCGCGTCTGGCTCCCCTTGTGGATTTCAAGGGGCGTTCTGCCAAGCCGGTCTGATCGGAGCGGGCAGGGTACGTCGAATCATTGGGGCAGAAGGGCATTGCCATCCCCTTTCTGCGTGATTGAAATAGGAGAGTCGTCGCATGAATCGCGAATTGTTGATGTTGGTAGAAGCCATTTCGCGCGAAAAGAACGTGGAGCGCGATTTGGTGTTCGGTGCAGTGGAATCGGCCCTGGCCCAAGCCACGAAGAAGCTGTACCAAGGTGAAGTGGACATCCGCGTGGCCATCGATCGCGACAGCGGTAACTACGACACCTTCCGCCGCTGGCTGGTGGTGCCCGATGATGCGGGCCTGCAAAACCCCGATGCCGAAGAAATGCTGATGGACGCACAGGACCGCGTCCCCGGCATCTCCGAAGGCGAGTACATCGAGGAAGAGATCGAGTCGGTGCCCATTGGCCGCATCGGTGCGATGGCGGCCAAGCAGGTCATCCTGCAAAAGATCCGCGATGCCGAGCGCGAAATGCTGCTCAACGAGTTCCTGTCGCGCGGCGACCGGATCTTCACGGGCACGGTCAAGCGCATGGACAAGGGCGACATCATCGTCGAGGCCGGCCGTGTCGAAGGACGCCTGCGCCGCAGCGAAATGATCCCCAAGGAAAACCTGCGCAACGGCGACCGCGTGCGGGCCATGATCATGGAAGTGGACGCCACGCTGCGCGGCGCGCCCATCATCCTGTCGCGTTCGGCGCCGGAGTTCATGGTCGAGCTGTTCCGCAACGAAGTGCCCGAGATCGAGCAGGGCCTGCTGGAGATCAAGAGCTGCGCTCGCGATGCCGGCAGCCGCGCCAAGATCGCCGTGCTCAGCCATGACAAGCGTGTCGATCCCATCGGCACCTGTGTCGGCGTGCGGGGCACCCGCGTCAACGCCGTCACCAATGAATTGGCTGGCGAGCGCGTGGACATCGTGCTGTGGTCCGAGGACCCCGCACAGTTCGTGATCGGTGCGCTGGCTCCGGCCAATGTGTCGTCCATCGTTGTGGACGAGGAAAAGCACGCCATGGACGTGGTGGTTGACGAGGAAAACCTCGCCATCGCCATCGGCCGTGGCGGCCAGAACGTTCGCCTGGCTTCCGAGCTTACCGGCTGGAAGATCAACATCATGGACGCGGCTGAGTCTGCGCAAAAGCAGGCGGACGAGTCTGCCGTTGCGCGCCAGCTGTTCATGGAAAAGCTCGATGTGGACGAGGAAATCGCCAACATCCTCATCGAGGAAGGTTTCGAGACCCTGGAAGAAGTGGCCTACGTGCCGCTGCAGGAAATGCTCGAAATCGAGGCGTTCGACGAAGAGACGGTGAACGAGCTGCGCACCCGTGCGAAGGATGCCCTGCTGACGCAGGAAATCGCGCACGAGGAAAACGTGGGCAAGGTGTCGCAGGATCTGCTGACGCTCGAGGGAATGACTCCGGAGATCGTGGACAAGCTGGCCGAGGCCAATGTGCACACTCGCGACGATCTGGCCGATCTGGCCATCGATGAGTTGACCGAGCTGACCGGGCAGACCGAGGAAGAAGCGAAGGCTTTGATCATGAAGGCGCGTGAGCACTGGTTCACCGAAGGGCAAGAGTAAGGTCAGGGAGGTTCAGAGCATTTATGTCCAGTAATACGGTTGCCGAGTTTGCAAAAGAGCTCAACAAGACCCCTGACACGTTGCTGCAGCAGCTCAAGGCTGCAGGCGTCGCCAAGGACAACGCATCGGATGCGTTGACCGACGGCGACAAGCAGCAACTGCTCAGCCATCTGCAGGCCAGCCACGGAAGTGGCGCCAAGAAGATCACGCTGACCAAACGGTCCACCAGCGAGATCAAGCAGGCCGATTCGTCGGGCCGCGCCCGCACCATCCAGGTGGAAGTGCGCAAGAAGCGCACCTTCGTCAAGCGCGACGAGGCCGCCGAAGGCGCCTCCGACCCCGCTGCCGTTGCGGCTGCCCAGGAGCAGCGCGCGGCGTCGGAGCGCGAATCTCAGGAATTGGTGCGCCGCGAAGGGGAAGCACGTCGCCAGGCCGAAATGATCGGCCGGGAGGAGGAAGAATTGGCACAGCAACGCCGTGAGCGCGAAGAGCGCGAGCTAGTCCAACAGCGCGAGCGCGAAGCCGAAGAGCGCGCAGCCGCCTATGCGGCTGCCGAAGCCGCAAAGATTGTCGAGGCCAACCGCGCTAAGCAGGAAGCCTCGCGCGAGCAGGCTGCCGGCCAGATAGCGCGCGCCGAAGCCCAGCTCGCGGCACGCGCCAAGGCCGAGGAAGAGTCCAAGGCCCGTGCGGCCGAGGAAGCCGAACGCGCCAAGGATCTGGAAGACCGCCGCCGCAAGGCGCTGGCCGAAGCCGAAGCCATTCGCGCCATGATGGCCGCGCCCAAGAAGGTGCTCGTGGCCAAGAAGCCCGAAGAGCCCAAGCCCGTGGCAAAGCCTGCAGCGCCTGCTGCCGCCGATGCCAAGAAGACCACGCTGCACAAGCCCGCTGGCACGACCGCCGGCGGAGCCGGTGCGCGCGCGCCTGCCGGCGCCGGCAAGGAAGTCAAGTCCGCCAAGCTCTCCTCGAGCTGGGCCGGCGATGGCAAGAAGAAGGAAATCAAGACCCGTGGCGACAGCTCCGGTGGCGTGGGCGGCCGTTCCAACTGGCGCGGCGGCCCGCGTGGCGGGCGTCGTGGCAATGACCGCAATGACGGACAGCACCAGAGCGCGGCAACGGAATTCCGCGCCATCGAAGTACACGTGCCCGAGACCATCACCGTGGCCGAGCTGGCGCACAAGATGTCGGTCAAGGCATCCGAGCTGATCAAGGTGCTGATGAAGATGGGCCAGATGGTCACCATCAACCAGCCCCTGGACCAGGACACGGCCATGATCGTGGTCGAGGAAATGGGCCACACCGCCAAGGTCGCTGCGCTGGACGATCCCGAAGCCTTCACGGCCGAGGAAGTGTCCCAGCAGGAAGCTGCCCAGGAGTCGCGCGCCCCCGTGGTCACCGTCATGGGCCACGTGGACCACGGCAAGACCTCGCTGCTGGACTACATCCGCCGCACCAAGGTTGCGTCGGGCGAAGCCGGCGGCATCACCCAGCACATCGGTGCCTACCATGTGACGACGCCCCGCGGCATCGTCACCTTCCTGGACACCCCGGGCCACGAGGCCTTCACGGCCATGCGTGCCCGTGGTGCCCAGGCCACCGACATCGTCATCCTGGTGTGCGCTGCCGACGACGGCGTGATGCCCCAGACCAAGGAAGCCATCAAGCACGCGAAGGCGGCGGGTGTGCCCATCGTGGTTGCCATCACCAAGGCCGACAAGCCCGATGCCAACCTCGACCGCGTCAAGCAAGGCCTTGTGGCCGAGCAGGTGGTGCCTGAAGAGTACGGCGGCGAGTCCCCGTTCATCGCCGTGTCGTCCAAGACCGGCCAGGGCATCGACGAGCTGCTGGAGCAGGTCCTGCTGCAGGCCGAAGTGCTGGAGCTGACCGCTCCCGTGGAAGCCGCTGCCAAGGGTCTGGTCATCGAAGCGCAGCTGGACAAGGGCCGCGGCCCCGTGGCCACGGTGCTGGTGCAGTCCGGCACGCTGAAGGTGGGCGACGTGGTGCTGGCAGGCCAGACCTACGGCCGCGTGCGCGCCATGCTGGACGAAGACGGCAAGCAGACCAAGTCCGCTGGCCCCTCCATCCCGGTGGAAATCCAGGGTCTGTCCGACGTGCCCCAGGCCGGCGACGACTTCATGGTGCTGCAGGACGAGCGCCGCGCCCGCGAAATCGCGACCTACCGCGCCGGCAAGTTCCGCAACACCAAGCTGGCCCGCCAGCAGGCTGCCAAGCTCGAGAACATGTTCGCCGAAATGGGTGCGGGCGAGGTCCAGACCCTGCCCATCATCGTCAAGGCCGACATGCAGGGCTCGCAGGAAGCACTGGGTGCATCGCTGCTCAAGCTCTCCACCGAAGAGATCCGCGTGCAGCTGGTCTACTCGGGCGTGGGCGGCATCAGCGAGTCCGATGTGAACCTGGCGCTGGCCTCTAAGGCCATCATCATCGGCTTCAACGTCCGGGCCGATGCCCAGGCGCGCAAGACGGCCGAGAGCAACGATGTGGACCTGCGCTACTACAACATCATCTACGACGCCGTCGAAGAGGTGAAGGCAGCGATGTCCGGCATGCTGGCTCCCGAGCGCAAGGAAGAGATCATCGGCATGGCCGAGATCCGTACCGTGTTCGTGGCGTCGAAGATCGGCACCGTGGCTGGCTCGTACATCACGCAAGGCCAGGTTACGCGCAATGCGCATTTCCGCCTGCTGCGCGAGAACGTGGTCATCTACACGGGCGAGATCGAATCGCTCAAGCGCCTGAAGGACGACGTCAAGGAAGTCAAGGAAGGCTTCGAGTGCGGTATCAAGCTCAAGAACTACAACGACATTCGCGAAGGCGACGTGCTCGAAGTGTTCGAGATCAAGGAAATCGCGCGCTCGCTGTAATTCGACATGGCAACACGCAAGTCCGCTGCGCCGAACCGCAGCTTCAAAGTCTCCGACCAGATCCAGCGGGATCTGGCGGAGCTGATCGCACGCGAGTTGAAGGACCCGCGCGTGGGCATGGTGACGCTGCAAAGCGTGGAGGTGACTCCGGACTATGCCCACGCCAAGGTTTACTTCAGCCTGCTGATCGGCGATCCGCAGGAGACGCAGGACGCCCTGAACCAGGCCGCAGGCTTCCTGCGCAACGGCCTGTTCAAGCGCCTGCACATCCATACCGTGCCCACGCTGCACTTCATCTACGACCGCACCACCGAGCGTGCGGCCGACATGAACGCCTTGATCGCCAAGGCCGTCTCCTCGCGCGGGAAGGAAGAGTAGCCCCATGAACGCGCCACGCACAAGGGTGCAGCGGCGCCCTGTGCATGGGGTGTTGCTGCTCGACAAACCGCTGGAGCTGTCCAGCAACGACGCCTTGCAGAAGGTCAAGTGGTTGCTGCGCGCCGAAAAGGCCGGACACACCGGCACGCTGGACCCGTTGGCCACCGGCGTGCTGCCGCTGTGCTTCGGTGCGGCGACCAAGTTCAGCCAGTTGCAGCTCGAAGCTGCCAAGACCTACGAGGCGATTGCGCGCCTGGGCCAGACCACGACCACGGCCGATGCCGAGGGCGAGGTGCTGCGCGAGCGCGCCATCGATCCCGCCGCCCTCACGGCCGAGCGGCTTGCCGCCGTGCAGGCGCAGTTCACGGGCCCCATCCGCCAGGTGCCGCCCATGTACAGCGCGCTCAAGAAGGACGGCAAGGCTCTTTATGAATATGCGCGTGCCGGCATCGAAGTCGAGCGGCCGGCGCGCGAAGTGACAATCCACGCACTGGAGCTTTCGCTGACGCAAGACAGCCAAGGCCAGCCGGCGATCCGGATGCTGGTGACCTGCAGCAAGGGCACCTATATCCGCACGCTGGCGGAGGACGTGGGAGAGGCCCTGGGCTGCGGCGCGCACCTGCGCGCGCTGCGCCGTATCGACACTGGCGGGCTGGGTGTCGAGCGCTGTATCTCGCTGGAGGCGCTGGCCGCCATGGGCGAGGACGAGCGTCTGCAGCAGTTGCAGCCTGTCGATGCCTTGCTGGCCAGCCACGCGGCTGTCACGCTGGGCGAGCAAGATGCGGCCCGTTTTCTCACGGGCCTGCCCCGCAAGGGCGCTTGGGCCGATGCCGAGGCGGTGGCTGTGTATGGCGAAAACCCCCAGGCTCTGCTGGGGGTGGGGCGTGTGGTGCGTGGGGAACTCATCCCCGCCCGCCTGCTCAGTTCACTGGAAATTCAACAGATTTTGGAAGACACGCCGCGCCCATGACGCAGCGGCAATGGGAAAACACTATGAGCAAACAAATCCGCAATATCGCGATCATCGCCCACGTGGACCACGGCAAAACCACCATGGTGGACCAGCTGCTGCGCCAATCCGGAACCTTCGCCGAACACGAGAAAGTCGTGGACACGGTGATGGACAACAACGCCATCGAACGCGAGCGTGGCATCACCATCCTGGCCAAGAACTGCGCCGTGAGCTGGAACGACA
This sequence comes from Delftia sp. WSY_12, assembly GCF_043104645.1. NCBI lineage: Bacteria > Pseudomonadati > Pseudomonadota > Betaproteobacteria > Burkholderiales > Comamonadaceae > Delftia > Delftia sp. WSY_12. Next base: position 20,123 of record NZ_JBICKW010000009.1, on the reverse strand, counting down.
CGCACATCAACATCCTCGACACACCCGGCCACGCGGACTTCGGCGGTGAAGTGGAGCGTGCCCTGTCCATGGTCGACGGCGTGGTGCTGCTGATCGACGCGCAGGAAGGCCCCATGCCCCAGACGCGCTTCGTGACCAAGAAGGCGCTGGCCCTGGGCCTGAAGCCCATCCTCGTGGTCAACAAGGTGGACAAGCCCGGCGCGCGTCCCGACTACGTGGTCAACGCCGCGTTCGACCTGTTCGACAAGCTGGGTGCCACCGACGAGCAGCTGGACTTCCCCGTGGTGTACGCCTCGGGCATCAACGGCTGGACCTCGCTGGAAGAAGGCGCTCCGGGCGAGCAGTGGGGCCCCGACATGTCGGCCCTGTTCGACACCATCCTGAAGCACGTGCCTTCGGTCAAGGGCGATCCCGCCGCTCCGCTGCAAATGCAGATCTCGGCGCTGGACTACTCCACCTTCGTGGGCCGCATCGGCGTGGGCCGCATCACCTCCGGCACCCTCAAGCCTTCGACCGACGTGCTGGTCATGGAAGGTCCTGACGGCAAGAGCTACAAGGGCCGCATCAACCAGGTGCTGAAGTTCCAGGGCATCGACCGCGTGCAGGTGACCGAAGCCGGCCCCAGCGACATCGTGCTGGTCAACGGCATCGCCGACCTGGGCATGGGCGTCACGCTGACCGACCCGCTGAACCCCCAGCCGCTGCCGATGCTCAAGATCGACGAGCCCACGCTGACCATGAACTTCTGCGTCAACACCTCGCCGCTGGCAGGTCGTGAAGGCAAGTTCGTGACCAGCCGCCAGATCTGGGACCGCCTGCAAAAGGAACTGCGTTCCAACGTGGCCCTGCGTGTCAAGGAAACCGACGAAGACGGCATCTTCGAAGTGTCGGGCCGCGGCGAACTGCACCTGACCATCCTGCTGGAAGAAATGCGCCGTGAAGGCTACGAGCTGGCCGTGTCCAAGCCCCGCGTGGTCTACCGCGACGTGGACGGCGTGCGCCACGAGCCCATCGAGCTGGTGACGGCCGACATCGAGGAAGGCCACCAGGGTGGCGTGATGCAGGCCCTGGGCGAGCGCAAGGGCGAGCTGGTCAACATGGAACCCGATGGCCGCGGCCGCGTGCGCCTGGAATACCGCATTCCTGCGCGTGGCCTGATCGGCTTCACCAACGAATTCCTGAACCTGACCCGTGGTTCCGGCCTGATCTCCAACATCTTCGACAGCTACGAGCCGCACAAGGGCGAAATCGGCGGCCGCAAGAACGGTGTGCTGATCTCCATGGACGAAGGCGAAATCTTCACCTACGCCCTGGGCAAGCTGGACGACCGTGGCCGCATGTTCGTCAAGGCCAACGATCCCGTGTACGAAGGCATGATCATCGGCATCCACAGCCGTGACAACGACCTGGTGGTCAACGCCACGCGTACCAAGCAGCTGACCAACTTCCGCGTGTCCGGCAAGGAAGATGCCATCAAAATCACGCCCCCGATCGACCTGTCGCTGGAATACGCGGTGGAATTCATCGAGGACGACGAGCTGGTGGAAATCACCCCCAAGAGCATCCGCGTGCGCAAGCGCCACCTGTCCGAGAACGAGCGCAAGCGCGCTTCGCGCGCAGGCGCATAAGCGCCGTGGCGCCGAGGGCGCGCGCAAGCCAGCCGGCTTCGTCGCCCTGATTGTCAAAGGCCGCATCCGCGGCCTTTGTCTTTTCTGCGGCGGCTTCTGCCACGCCGTCCGCCAGGCCGTCCGTCAGGCATTCAGCCGCAGCAGCAATTCGCGCAGGCGCTGGCCGGCCGCTGCGCTCTGGTGCGGGTTGAGCGCCAGGGCCAGGCCGATGGAGGGCAGGGTCCCAGCGTCTTGCAGCGTGCGGAACACCACGCCCGGCGTGCTGCCCTTGGCCACGACGGCCGGCACCAGGGCCACGCCCAGGCCCGCGCCCACCAGGCTGACCAGGGTCTGGGCCTGCACCGCATGCTGCTTGACCTGGGGCATGAAGCCCGCGTTCTGGCAGGCCAGCACCACCAGCGCATGCAGGCCGGGCACTTCGCTGGGGCGGTAGTTGATGAAGGGCTGGTCGGCCAGATCCCGCAGCCGCAAGGCGGGCCGCTGCAGCAGCGGGTTGCCTTCGGGCAGTACGGCCACCAGTTCGTCCTTTTCCACGGGCGTGATGGACAGCTCGGTGGCCTGCGTCACCGGGTAGCGCAGCAGGCCGGCATCGAAATCGCCGCTGGCCACCTGCGCGCAGATCTCGCGCGTGGTCGATTCGGTCAGCACCAGGTCGATCAGCGGATATTCGCTGCGAAAGGCCTGCACCAGCCGTGGAATCAGCGAGAACGTGGCCGAGCCTATGAAGCCTATGTGCAGCCGGCCGCGCTCGCCGCTGGCCGTGGCCTGCGAGACCTCCTGCACCTGGCGCGCATGGTGCAGTGCCAGCTCGGCACTTTCCAGGGCCGCCCGGCCTGCCTCGGTCAGCTCCGTGCCCCGGCGGTCGCGCTGGAACAGCTGCACGCCCAGGCTGTCTTCGAGCCGGCGGATGGATTGGGACAGCGGCGGCTGCGACATGTGCAGCTGCTCGGCCGCCTGCCGGTAGTTGAGCGTGCGGGCCAGGGTGACGAAGTGACGCAGTTGGCGCAGGTCCATTGATATCCACCGTGTATCAGCGATGCTGAATTAAGTCTTAGACGCAACTTCAAAGATATCAAATACTGGCTCCCTGAAGCAACATGGAGACCACAGTGCAGGCTGCGTTGACAGGGATTCGGGTGCTGGATCTGTCCAGCGTGGTGTTCGGGCCGCTGGCCAGCCAGGTGCTGGCCGACTATGGCGCCGAAGTCATCAAGATCGAGCCGCCGGCCGGCGACTCCACGCGCCACACCGGCCCGGCCGTGGAGCCCGGCATGGCAGCCATGTTCATGGGCACCAACCGCAGCAAGAAGAGCGTGGTGCTGGACCTCAAGCGGGAAGAGTCGCGCCAGGCCCTGCATGCGCTGCTGGCCACGGCCGATGTGTTCATGCACAGCATGCGCCCGCAAAAGCTGGCCCCGCTGGGCCTGGACCCCGCAACGCTGCGCGAGCGCTATCCGCGCCTGGTCTATGCAGGCCTGCATGGCTTTGGCGAAGACGGCCCCTATGCGGGCATGCCCGCCTACGACGACGTCATCCAGGGCATGAGCGGCCTGGCCGACCTGATGGAACGCCAGACGGGCGAGGCGCGCTACCTGCCCACCATCGCGGCCGACAAGACCTGCGCCCTGGTGGCCGCGCATGCCGTGCTGGCGGCGCTGTTCCAGCGCGAGCGCAGCGGCCACGGCTGCTTTGTCGAAGTGCCCATGTACGAGACCATGGTGGGCTTCAACCTGGTCGAGCATTTCTACGGCATGCACTTCAGCCCCGCGCTCAGCGGCGCAGGCTACCCGCGCGTGATGGCGCCCTGGCGCAAGCCCTACCGAACGCTGGACGGCCACGTCTGCATGATGCCGTACACCAATGCGCACTGGCAGCGCTTCTTCGCCGCCGTGGGCCAGCCGCAGCTGGCCCTGGATGCGCGCTTTGCCAGCCAGGCCAGCCGCACTGCCCACATTGCCGAGCTGCTGGAGACCGCGGGCGAGCATGTGGCGCTGCACGGCACCCAGTACTGGCTGGACACCTGCCAGCGCCTGGAGATTCCTGCCGCCCCGGTGGCACGCATGGACGATCTGCCTGCCGATCCACACCTGCAGGCCACGGAGTTCTTCGTGCCGCTGCACGACGCCGCCATGGGCACGGTGCACCTGCCTCGCTCCTCCGTGCGCATGGATGGCCGGCAGGCGCCCATGGGCATGCCCCCGCGCCTGGGTGAGCACACGGCGGCGCTGCTGGCCCAGGCGGGCTGGAGCGCCGAGCGCATCGCCGGCCTGCAGACCACGCAACAGGAGACATGAGATGACAGTGAACACCCCGCAGCCCCACCCTGGCGCCGCCTGGAACGCCGTGCCCCGCATGGGCCAGGGCTTTTTCTGGCAGGACCTGCAGGTTGGCCAGCAGCTGCGCACCTTCCGCCGCACCGTGACCGAATCCGACCTGGTCGCCTTCATCAACGTCACCGGCATGCTGGAGGCCATCTTCATCGAGGACGGCTATGACGGCGGCGCCATCGCAGGCCGTCCCGTACCGGGCGCGCTGACCTATACGCTGATCGAAGGCTTCATCCTGCAAAGCATGATCCAGGGCACGGGCCTGGCCATGCTGGAGCTGCACCAGAAGATCCTCGGCCCCGTGCTGGTGGGCGACACCATCGAAGCCCTGGTCGAAGTCACCGCCATCAAGCCCACCTCCAAGGGCAACCGCGCCGTCGTCACCTCGCGCATCGAGGTCTTCAACCAGGGCCACCACAAGGTCATGGAGTACACGGCCGTGCGCCTGCTGGCCGGACGCAGCTAGACGGACAAAAGAATTCCCATAACGACACCAGGAGACAACAGCATGGACAAGAAAGGCAACAAGGCCGCAGGCAGACAAGCGCGGCGCAGGGTGCTGGCCGCCGTGGCGGCCTGCATGGCAGCCGCAGCGGCAGTGCCGGGAGCGGCCCTGGCCCAGCAGGCCTGGCCCAGCAAGCCCATCACGCTGGTCGTGCCTTTCCCGCCGGGCGGGCCCACCGACCTGGTGGCGCGCGTGCTGGCCCAGCAGGTCGGCCAGCAACTGGGCCAGACCGTGATCGTGGACAACCGGCCCGGCGCCAACGGCAACATCGGCAACGCCCTGGTGGCCAAGGCCGCGCCCGATGGCTACACCGTGCTCTACAACACCTCGTCCATTGCGCTGAGCCCGTCGCTCTACAAGAAGATGAGCTACGACGTGAACAAGGACCTGATGCCCGTGGCGCTGACGGCCGTGGTGCCGCTGGGCCTGGTGGTCAACCCCAAGCTGCCGGTGAAGAACGTGCAGGAGTTCGTGCGCCATGCCAGGGACAAGGCGGGCCAGCTGTCCTATGGTTCGGCCGGCAACGGCAACGTCACCCACCTGGCGGCCTTCCAGGTCGTGCAGCACTACCAGATCGAGGCCAGCCACGTGCCCTACAAGGGCAGCGCGCCGGCCGACGTGGATCTGGTGGCCGGGCAGATCGACTTCATGACCGACACCATCAACTCCGTCGCTCCCTTCATCAAGGAGGGACGGCTCAAGCTGCTGGCCGTGAGTTCCTCCAAGCGCCTGCCCAACTTCCCCGACGCACCCACGCTGGCCGAAAGCGGCATGTCCGGCTTCGAGGCCGGGGCCTGGCAGGGCGTGATGGTGCCCGCGAAGACGCCAGCCGCCATCATCCAGCGGCTCAACCAGGAGCTGATGCGCGCACTCAAGGACCCGGGCGTGGTCGAGAAGCTGCAGCTGCAGGGCGCCGAAGGACTGGGCTCCACGCCCGAGGAATACGGCGCCTACATCCGCAGCGAGATCAAGCGCTGGGCCGGCGTGGTCAAGAGCACGGGCGTCTCTCTGGACTGAGTGCGCTGCGGTGCGCGGCGGCTGCCCGCCCTGTCGTGCACTTGCGCAAATTGGCACCTGTTTGTCAGGGGTGGGCGCGGATTTTCAGCTATGGTTGCGGCTCATCGCCCCGGGCTGCCGGGGCAGGGCATGCATAGCAACAAGGAGCAAGATATGACGGGAGCTGCCGGCGAAGTCCTCAGCGAAGTGCGGGGCCGCATTGGCATGATCACCTTGAACCGGGCCAAGGCGCTGAACGCGCTGTCGCTGGGCATGGTGCGCGATCTGCTGGCCACCCTGCTGGCCTGGCAAAAGGACGATCAGGTGCTGGCCGTGGCCATCCGCGGCATGGGCAAGGAAGGGGCCTTCGGCGCCTTCTGCGCGGGCGGCGACATTCGTTTTCTGCACGGCGCAGGCAGCACGGGCAATCCGCAGCTGGAGGACTTCTTCACCGAGGAGTACGCGCTCAACCACCTGATCCACACCTTCGGCAAGCCCTACATCGCCTTCATGGACGGCATCGTCATGGGCGGCGGCATGGGCATCAGCCAGGGCGGCACGCTGCGCATCGTCACCGAACGCACCAAGATGGCCATGCCGGAGACGGCCATCGGCCTGTTCCCCGATGTGGGCGGCGGCTACTTCCTATCGCGCTGCCCCGGTCATGCGGGTGAGTGGCTGGCGCTGACGGGCGATGTGATCGGCGCGGCCGATGCGCTGGACTTCGGCCTGGCCGATGGCTACCTGCCCTCGGACCAGCAGCCTGCGCTGTGGGACGCGCTGGCCGGCGGCAGCTTTGCCGATGCAGCGGCCGTCGAGGCCCTGGTGAAGTCGAAGTTCACGGCCCCGGCCAAGCCAGCGGCACAGCCCCGCGCCGAGATCGACCGCGTGTTCGCCCTGCCCACGGTGGCTGCCATGGTGCAGGCACTGGAAGCGGCGGATGGCGAGTGGGCGCAGCACACGGCAGCCACGCTGCGCAAGCGCTCGCCGCTGATGCTGCACGTGGTGCTGGAGCAGATTCGCCGCGCACGCGGCATGACGCTGGCCCAGGACCTGCGCATGGAGCGCGACATGGTGCGCCACTGCTTTTACCTGCGCCCCGGCCAGAGCGAGACCATCGAAGGCATTCGCGCCCTGGCCGTGGACAAGGACCACCAACCGCGCTGGAACCCCGCGCGCATCGAAGACGTGCAGGACGCGCAATGGCGTGCCTTCTTCGACAGCCCCTGGCCCGTGCACTCGCACCCGCTGGCGGCGCTGGACTGATCGCGCGGCGGTTGCTCAAACCTCCAAGGGTTCAAAAGGCCATCCGGCACCGCGCCGGATGGCCTTTTTTTCGGTTCAGCAATCAGCGGGCTCCATGCGGCAGGAATGGCCTGCCAGCAGCCGTACCGCGTCGTCAATGCGCGGGCCCGGATCCCATTCGGGCACGGGCGGCGTCAGGCCCAGGGCCATCTGCCGCAGCGGCTCGGCAATGGCCATGGACAGCAACAGGTCGCAGATGACATCGGGCTGCTCTGCCCTGAGCAACCCCTTCGCGCACTGGCGCCGCAGCCAGTCCACCAGCATGCCGCGGCCGCGCTCTATGCCGTTGCGCTGGTAGACCTCCAGCAACTCGGGCTTGGCGGGGAAATCGGTGGTGAGCAGGCGGAACATCCCCACCGCCTCGGCTGACAGCACGCGCGCGGCAATCACGCGCAGGATCTCGGCCAGCGCCGGAGCCACCTCTGAGGCCGACTGCGCATCGGCCGACAGGGCGGGGCGGAAACCGTCGGTCCAGCTGCGCACCACCAGGGCCACCAGATCCTCGCGGTTGGCGGCAAAGCGGTAGAGCGTCTTCTTGGCCAGCCCCGCGCGCCTGGCCACGGCTTCCATGGTGGTGGCGGCATAGCCTTCGTTGAGCAAGAGCCAGGTGGCGGCGGCCAGGGCGGCATCGTTGGCCTCGTGCTCGGGCCGGGCCGGCCGCCCGCGCGGCCTGGGGGCCGCAGGAGTGATTTCGGATTCCATTGGATTTCTTGTCGTTCCGTTCGGTGTTGTGCAGGGTCGTGCCTGGTTGTGCAGCATTTTGTTACCCGGCTGGGATTATCCGATTGTTTGGAAACGTTATTCGTTTCTTTAATATAAGATGGCTTTTCCTCATCAACCCAGGAACGGAAAACACCCATGAACTCCCATGCCTTCGAGCCCGACATTTCCCGCATCGACGAGCTGCTGCACATCACGCCGCTGCGGCTGGAGACGGGAATCCAGCGCCTGCCCAGCGGCTGTCTGGTGGTGGCCTGCCGCACCGACCTGCACGGCTGCAGCGGCCGCATGCTGGACTGGTGGTTCAAGTTCTTCGAGACCACGCAGCACATCAAGTGGTGGCATCCGCATGACCACATCGCACATCGCGGCTGGGATGCGCAATGGAAGAAGGGCGAGAGCTACATAGGCGCCTCCATCGAGGCCGTGGAGTCCCTGGCCGATATTCCGCCCGTGGCTGCCAGGCTCAAGTTCCATGATCCGCGCGAGCTGTTCGACCCTGCGCAACTGGAGCTGGCCTTTGCCGAAAAACGCGCCTCGGCCGCCGTGTATGCGCGCATCGGCTTCGGCGAGCATGTGCAGCTGGATGCCAGCGGGGACCCGATGGACGGGCAGATGGTGCACCTGGCGCGCGATACGCCCTTTGGCTGCGTGCTGCGCAGCCGCTTCCTGCTGGGGCAGTCCTGCACGGACCCGGCGGCCGAGCTGCCCGACGCGCTGGGCCTGGGCCTGCTGCGCCACTGCTACACGGAGTTCACCTACCTGTCGCGCTTCCTGCCCTCGCTGTACTACGGCGAACATGGCAACGGCGAGGCGGCGCCGCTGCCCTGGTAGCCGTGGCCCCAGGCTTCAAAGCTGCTGGTGCACGGCCGTGGCCAGCTGCAGCAGCCGGTTGCGTGGCAGGGCGCCGCTGAGGGCATAGCCAAAGCCCTGGTCCACCCAGTAGAAGCTGGGCACGGGGCCGTCGCTGCTGAAGCGAAAGGCGGTCTCGCCACGCGTGGCCGGGTCCTCCAGCGCGCCCAGATACAGGGTGATGCGCTCGCCGGCCGCATCCTGGTACATGAACTGGGCGCGTGCGCCGCTGTCGCCGGGCAGCAGCCGGCCGCCCACCAGCTCATAGCCCAGTTCCGTGAGGGCTGGCAGCTTCAGCGGCCGGCCCAGGCGCTTGGAAAGCCATTGCAGCAAATGGGCCTGTTGCGCTGCCTCGACCTCGACCGGGTGGCGCTGCTCGGGCTGGTAGACCGCGTGGGCGACTGCTGCCTGATGGGCGAAGCGGGCAGGTGCGGCAGCGGCCAGCGTGTCCGCCGTTGAGGGTGCCGCAGGCGCTGCCTGCTGCCCGTGCACCAGCCAGCCCAGGCCGAAGGCCAGCAGCCAGCCTGCGGCCATGCCGCCCCAGCGCCACCATTGCTGCTGGCGCTGTTGCAGGCCCTGCAGCTGCTCGGCGGCGGCGCGCATTTCATCGGGCATGGGCGGTTCGCTGCGGGCGCCGTGCAGGGCGCGCAGCAGCTGCCGCTGGCGCTGCCATTGCTCCACGCGTGCTGCGCTGTCTGCATCCAGCTGCTCGCGCAGCGCCTGTGCCTGTGGGGCCGGCAGGCGGTCATCGACCAGGGCATGCAGCTGCTCGTCGGGGGTGGCCGTGGCAGCCGAGACACAGGAGGAGGGGGAGGTGGGGGCGGGGGCAGTCATGGCGGCCTCCTCATTTGAGCCGGCGCAGCGACGGGGCTGCGGCTTGGGGTGCAGCAGTCTGGGCGGGCGAAGCTGCGGGCGGCGCCTCCATCAGCTCGCGCAACCGGGAGCGTGCGCGCGACAGGCGCGACATCACGGTGCCCAGGGGCAGCTGCAGCACGCGCGCCGTGTCGGCATAGCTCATGTCCTCCACGCTGACCAGCAGCAGCACCGCCCGCTGCTCGGCGGGCAGGCGCTGCAGGCAGCGCTCCAGGTCCAGGGCAGCGTCGCTGCTGTCCTCGGGCGCTGCCAGGGACTCGGACAGGCTGTCGATGTCCAGCCACTGCCCTCGTGCGGCAGAGCGCCGCTGGTTCAGGTAGAGGTTGTGCATCAGGGTGAACAGCCAGGCGCGCAGATCGCCATCGGAGCGCCACAGCAGCCATTTGCGGCAGGCGCGTTCCAGCGTGTCCTGCACCAGGTCGTCGGCTGCCCAGGCATCGCCTGCCAGCAGCCGCGCGTAGCGGCGCAGGCCGGGCAGGTGCTCCAGGATCTGGCTGCGGTCCATGGGCAGGTCCGATCGCGCAGGGGGCCGGACTCAGGGGCGTGCGGTATGCCAGACGCCCATGACGCCGTCGCCCGTGGTATCGCCGGCCTTGCCGTCCTTCACCCAGTAGTACAGGGGCTTGCCCTTGTAGGCGATCTGGCTGCTGCCATCGTCGCGCTGGATCACGCTGTAGTTGCCGCCAGAGGGCGCCTGCTTGCCCATCAGGGGCGGCCAGTTGGTCGCGCAGGGGCCATTGCAGACGGACTTGCCACTGCCGGCCGTGTCCTTGTCGAAGGTATAGAGCGTCATGCCGTTGGCGCCGACCAGAATGCCGTTTTGCACGCTGACCGCACTGGGCGGCGTCTGGCCAGAGGCGTTGGCCGCAGGCGCGGAATAGCAGCCTGCCAGGGCCAATGTCAGGGCTGCCGTGAAGGCACAGGTACCAAGTTTCATGCCGAGCTTCTTCATCGCTGTCTCCGGTGCTTGCCGGCGCGCGAAATTGCGGCCGGACACTGCAATGAACACTGGGCCGTGCCGGTTTATTCCGCAGCAGTGCAAAAAAAGCTGCGGATGCCCGTCAACGGTTGAAGCTCTTCATGGCGCGCTCGACCTCGCGCTTGCCTTCGCGGTCCTTGATCACGTCGCGCTTGTCGTGCTCGGCCTTGCCCTTGGCCAGGGCAATGTCGCATTTGACATAGCCGTTCTTCCAGTGAAGGTTGATGGGCACCAGGGTGAAGCCCTTTTGCTCCACCTTGCCGATCAGGCGCAGGATGTCGTCCTTCTTGAGCAGCAGTTTCTTGATGCGCGCCGCGTCGGGGTTGACGTGGGTGGAGGCGGTCTTGAGCGGGTTGATCTGGCAGCCGAGCAGGAACAGCTCGCCGTCCTTGACGATGACGTAGCCGTCCGTCAACTGCACCTTGCCGCTGCGCAGTGCCTTCACTTCCCAGCCGTGCAGCACGATGCCGGCCTCGAAGCGTTCCTCGAAGAAGTAGTTGAATGCGGCTTTTTTGTTGTCGGCGATGCGCGACTGTGTTTCAGGTTTCTTGGCCATGGAGTAATAGATGCGGCGAAAACCTGGAGATGAAAGGTCTCCCTACAATACTGGATTGCCGTCTTCCCGCCGTGCGGGATTTTAGTTTCGCCTTGCCGTCATTGTGACAGCCGGCTGTGCCATGGCGGCGCTGCCGGTGTTTTGCATGCCGTGCAGCCCGCCCCATTCATGAAAAAAGTCAACAAGTCCGTCCTGATCTGGTACAGCCCCCAAGAAATGTTTGCCCTGGTGACGGACGTGGCCCACTATGCCGACTTCCTTCCCTGGTGCGATCAGGCCAGGGTGCTGGAGCAGGACGAGCAGGGCATGACGGCCGAGGTGGGCATTGCATTCGGCGGCATGCGCAAGTCCTTCGTCACGCGCAACACGCACAGCGTGCTCGACGATGGCGGGCGCCAGGTCAGCATCCGCCTGATCAAGGGGCCGTTCTCGCGGCTGGAGGGCAACTGGATGTTCCGCCCCGTGGGCGACGGATCGCAGCGCGCCTGCCGTGTCGAACTGCAACTGGACTACGGTTTCGACAACATGGCCCTGGCCGCCGTGGTCGGCCCGGTGTTCGACCGCATTGCAGGCTCCATGGTCGATGCCTTCATCAAGCGTGCCGAGCAGGTCTATGGCTGAGGCCCAGCCCGCTGTGCGCATCACGCTGGCCTGCAGTGCGCGCGCCGGCGAAGTCGTCGAGCTGTTTCTGCAATTGCCGGCCGGTGCCACGATTGCCGATGCGGTGGCGGCGGCGGGCGGCTGGCAGGCGCTGGGCTTTGCGCAGGCCGGGCCGGCAGGCCTGTGGGGCCGCAGCGCGCCTTTGACGCAAGCCCTGCGCGACGGTGACCGAGTGGAGCTGTACCGGCCCTTGACCGTGGACCCCAAGGTGGCGCGCCGCGAGCGTTTCGCACGCCAGGGCGCTCGGGCCACGGGGCTGTTCCAGCGCCAGAGGCCTGGAGCCAAGGCCGGCTACTGAGCCGGCCCGGATTCGGCGATCAGCGCATTGCGCCGCAATCGGAGGCGATGATGGCGTCGGCGCGCTTGAGTTCCGCATCGCGCGTGGCGTCGTCCATGAAGCCGCGCTCGCCCTGCTCATTCGTGTAGCCCAGCAGGCGGCCCGAAGACAGCGCGGTCTTGGACTGCTTGGCGCGTGCGCAGTTGTCCTGGCGCTGCTTGGCAATCCGTTCCTTTTCCGCCTTGGCCTTGGCGGCCTCCTGGGCTTCGGCCTTGCGCTTTTGCTCTTCCAGGGCCTTGTCGGTGCCTGCGGGCTTGGTGTCCTTGGCGGCTGCGGCAGGTGCTGCCGGTGCCGCGGCGTCCGCCGCAGGCGCCGTGCCTGCATCCGCAGCTGCCGCAGCGGCGGAGGGCGCGGCGGCAGGCGGCGGTGTGCTGCCGCCAGGCTGGCGCAGGATGTTCTTGGCGGGAATGTCAGGAGGCGGTGCGCGGTCGCTGAAGACCTTGCGGCCTGTGGCGTCGACCCATTGCCACTGGGCGGCTGCGGGCAGCGAACAGGCGGCAAGCGTGACTAGCAAAACAAGCTTGATGGCGTGCATGGTGAGTTGGGGATCGGGCCGAATGGCCTACAGCATACATTGTGATCCGGCGCACGGGTACAATCCTTCTTTTGGAGCTCTCACATGCGCCTTCTCGGTAAAGCCCTGACCTTCGACGACGTCCTTCTGGTCCCCGCTTTCTCCCAGGTCCTGCCCAAGGACACTTCGCTCAAGACGCGCTTTTCGCGCAACATCTCCCTGAACATTCCCCTTGTGTCCGCCGCCATGGACACCGTGACCGAGGCGCGTCTGGCCATTGCCATCGCGCAAGAGGGCGGTATCGGCGTCATCCACAAGAACATGACGGCCGAGCAGCAGGCCGCCGAAGTGTCCAAGGTCAAGCGCCACGAATCCGGCGTGGTGCACGACCCCGTGGTCATCACCCCCGAGCACACCGTGCTGCAGGTGCTGCAGCTGTCCGAGAACCTCGGCATCTCGGGCTTTCCCGTCTGCGACGGCGGCAAGGTGGTGGGCATCGTCACCAGCCGCGACCTGCGCTTCGAGACCCGCTACGACGTCAAGGTCAGCCAGATCATGACGCCGCGCGAGCGCCTGATCACCGTCAACGAGAAGGACGGCACCACGCCCGTGGAAGCCAAGGCCCTGCTCAACAAGCACAAGCTCGAACGCATCCTGGTCGTGAACGACGCCTTTGAACTCAAGGGCCTGATCACCGTCAAGGACATCACCAAGCAGACCACCTTCCCCAACGCAGCGCGTGACAGCGCAGGCCGCCTGCGCGTGGCCGCCGCCGTGGGCGTGGGCGAGGGCACCGAGCAGCGCGTGGAGCTGCTGGTCAAGGCCGGCGTCGATGCACTGGTGGTGGACACGGCCCACGGCCACAGCAAGGGCGTGATCGACCGCGTGCGCTGGGTCAAGCAGAACTACCCGCAGGTGGACGTCATCGGCGGCAACATCGCCACCGGCGCCGCTGCGCTGGCACTGGCCGAGGCAGGCGCCGACGCCGTGAAGGTCGGCATCGGCCCCGGCTCCATCTGCACCACGCGCATCGTCGCCGGTGTGGGCGTGCCCCAGATCATGGCCATCGACAGCGTGGCCCAGGCCCTGCAAGGCACGGGCGTGCCGCTGATCGCCGACGGCGGCATCCGCTTCTCGGGCGATATCGCCAAGGCCCTGGCCGCTGGCGCCTCGACCATCATGATGGGCGGCATGTTCGCCGGCACCGAAGAGGCTCCGGGCGAAGTCATCCTGTACCAGGGCCGTTCGTACAAGAGCTATCGCGGCATGGGCTCCATCGGCGCCATGCAGCAGGGCTCGGCCGACCGCTACTTCCAGGAATCGAGCACCGGCAATCCCAACGCCGACAAGCTCGTGCCCGAAGGCATCGAAGGCCGCGTGCCCTACAAGGGCTCCATGGTCTCCATCGTCTACCAGATGGCCGGCGGCGTGCGCGCTGCCATGGGCTACTGCGGCTGCGCCACCATCGAAGAGATGAACAACACGGCCGAGTTCGTGGAGATCACCGCCGCAGGCATCCGTGAATCGCACGTGCATGACGTGCAGATCACCAAGGAAGCGCCCAACTACCGCGCCGACTGACCCAGGGCCAGCGCCTTGGCGCGAGATGGAAAAGAGGTCCGGGCAGCCGCTGCCCGGACCTCTTTTTTTCGTGCGCTCACGAAGCTCAGATGACGAAGCTCAGATGACGACGCTCAAATGGCGAAGTTGTCCAGCACCGCGCCCGAGCTGGCGCTCGATGCGTTGAATGCGAACTTGGCCTGCACGCCCCGCGTGTAGCGTGGCGCGGGGGCCTTCCATGCCGCACGGCGCTGGGCGAGCACGTCTTCGGGCACGTTCAGCTGCAGCTGCAATGCGTGCGCGTCGATGGTGATCGAGTCGCCCTCGTGCACCAGCGCGATGGTGCCGCCCACGGCCGCTTCCGGCGCCACGTGGCCGACCACCATGCCCCAGGTGCCGCCGGAGAAGCGGCCATCGGTGATCAGGCCCACGCTCTCGCCCAGGCCGGCGCCGATCAGGGCGCCCGTGGGGGCCAGCATTTCCGGCATGCCGGGGCCGCCCTTGGGGCCCAGGTAGCGCAGCACCATCACGTCGCCGGCCTGTATCCTGCCGTCGAGGATGGCCGCCAGTGCCGATTGCTCATCGTCGAACACGCGTGCCGGGCCGGTGATGACCGGGTTTTTCAGGCCTGTGATCTTGGCCACCGCGCCTTCCGGGCTCAGGTTGCCCTTGAGGATGGCCAGGTGGCCCTGCGGGTAGAGCGCATCCGAGAGGGGGCGGATGACCTGGGGGTTGGGCGGTTCGTCAGGCACGCCGGCCAGGGTCTCGGCGATGGTCTGGCCCGAGATGGTGATGCAGTCGCCGTGCAGCAGGCCCGCATTCAGCAGGATCTTCATCACCTGCGGGATGCCGCCCGCCTGGTGCAGGTCCACCGCCAGGTATCTGCCGCTGGGCTTGAGATCGCACAGCACCGGCACCCGCTGGCGGATGCGCTCGAAGTCGTCGATGGACCAGGGCACGCCGGCCGCATGGGCGATCGCAAGAAAGTGCAGCACGGCATTGGTGGAGCCTCCGGTCGCCATGATCACCGAGACCGCGTTCTCGATGGACTTGCGCGTCACGATGTCGCGCGGCTTGAGGTCCATCTTGATGGCCTCGATCAGCACCCTGGCGGATTCCTTGGCCGAGTTCTCCTTTTCATCATGGGGATTGGCCATGGTGGAGGAGTAGGGCAGGCTCATGCCCAGCGCCTCGAACGCGCTGGACATGGTGTTGGCGGTGTACATGCCGCCGCACGAGCCCGTGCCGGGAATGGCGTGCTGCTCGATGTCCTTGAGCTCCTGGTCGCTGATCTTTCCCGCGGCGTTCTCGCCGACGGCCTCGAACACGCTGACGATGTTCAGGTCCCGGCCTTTCCACCTGCCGGGCAGGATGGTGCCGCCGTAGACATAGATGGCCGGCACATTGGCGCGCAGCATGCCCATCATGCCGCCCGGCATGTTCTTGTCGCAGCCGCCGACCACCAGCACGCCATCCATCCACTGGCCGCCCACGCAGGTCTCTATGCAGTCGGCGATCACCTCGCGGCTGACCAGCGAGTACTTCATGCCTTCCGTGCCCATGGACATGCCGTCCGAGATGGTCGGCGTGCCGAACACCTGCGCGTTGCCGCCGGCCTCCTCGATGCCTGCGATGGCCGCGTCCGCCAGCCTTTGCAAGCCGGAGTTGCACGGCGTGATCGTGCTGTGGCCGTTGGCCACGCCGACCATGGGCTTCTTGAAATCCTCTTCCTTGTAGCCCATGCCGTAGAACATGGAGCGGTTGGCTGCGCGCGCCTTGCCTTCGGTGATGTGGGCGCTTCGGCGGTTGATCTGGTTCGGCGGGGTCATGGCATGTCTCTCGTTGTGGGGGTTGGATGAGTATGGGCCGACTGATTCATCTGATCCAATCCTATTCATCGGCATGATTGATATGCTGGGCATATGAATGAGCCCCCCATCGATCTGCGCGTCTGGCGGCAATTCCTGGCCGTGGCGGACGAGCTGCACTTCGGCCGCGCCGCATCGCGCCTGCACATGACGCAGCCGCCGCTCACCCAGGCCATCGCCCAGCTGGAGCGCAGCCTGGACGTGGCGCTGTTCGAGCGCTCGAGCCGCCACGTCGCGCTGACGCCGGCCGGCGAGGCGCTTGTGCCGCAGGTGCGTGAACTGCTGGGGCGGGCGGCAGCGCTGCCTGGGATTGCGCGGGCCGCGGCAGCGGGAGAAGTGGGGCGCGTGCGGCTGGCCTTTGTCTCCACCATCGGCTTCACCCGGCTGCCGCTGTGGGTGCGGGACTTCGTGGCAGGCACGCCAGGTGTGGCGCTGGAGCTGGTCGAGGCCACCAGCGATGTGCAGATGGAAGCCTTTGAGCGCGGGCAGATCGATGCCGGACTGATGTTGCATGCCCCCGGGCATGCGCCGGCCGGCCTGGAGCGCCTGGCCGTGGGACGGGAAGCCATGGTGCTGGCCCTGCCGCAGCAGCATGCGCTTGCCGGTGCGGACCGGCTGATGCTCGACGAAGTGCTGGAGCAGCCGCTGGTGATCTTTCCGCGCCGCATCATGCCCTCGCTCCATGACGCGGTGACGGATCTGTACCGACGGCACGGACATGTGCCGCGCATCGCGCAGCAGGCGATACAGATGCAGACCATCGTGAACCTGGTCTGGGGCGGCATCGGCCTGGCCTGGGTGCCCGCCAGCGTGATGCAGTTCTGCAGGCCCGGCGTGGTTTACCGCGAGGCGGTTTTCGCCAGCGCCCGTGCGGGCAGCAAGGCCGTTGCCCTGCCGGTCTGCGAGACCAGCCTGGCATGGCCTGCCGGAGCCATGTCGCCCGCGCTGGCGCGGTTTGTCGGCTTCGTGCGCGAACAGCGCTGAGTGGCGTTCACCGACAGCCCCCCGAGGCAAGGCCGGCGAATATCCGCATGGTTCTGGTCTGAATTTTTGGAAATTCTGGCCAGAATGATAGAATTCGGGCCAGGCCGGACACCAGGCCTGCTTTTGTTTTCAGCCCCGCCATGCAATCTGTCGGCATCTACGAAGCCAAGACCCGTTTCTCCGCCCTGATCGAACTTGTCGAGCAGGGCGAGGAAGTGCGCATCACCCGCCACGGCAAGGAAGTGGTGCGCATGCTGCCGGTGCGCCGCCGCCCCGTGATCACCGACGAGCAGATCGCCCGCGAGCTGGAGCAGATGCAGGCGCTGCAGGCCACGGTGCGGCCAGCCCAGCCGGCCCAGTCGGCACAGGCGCCGGACTCCACCACCCGACTGCGCCACGCAGGCCGGAGCCAGGCATGACCTCCTTCGTGCTCGATGCCTCCGTCACCGCCGCCTGGCTGCTGCCCGATGCCGCCAGCGTGCACACCCAGCGCCTGTATACCCGCATCCGCCGCCATGAAGTGGACCCGCAGGCGCCCAACCTCTGGCAGTGGGAATGCGGCAACCTGATCGCCTCGGGCGTGCACGGCGGCCGCATTCCGCACAGCTCGGTCGAAGGCCTGTGGGGCGTGCTCGAGGCCATCCGCCACCGCGTGGAACTGCACGAACTGGCGCCCGCCCAGCACAAGGCCGTGCTCGACGTGGCGCTGGACACCCGCCTGCCGGTCTATGACGCGGCCTACCTGTGGCTCGCGCAGTCGCTGCGCCTGCCGCTGGCCACCTTTGACGCGGCCCAGGCCGCCGCCGCCCGCAAGCGCGGGCTGGCGCTGCTGGCCCCTGAAGATTTCTGATCCCCTCCCATCACCTTTGCCTGAGATGACCATGCAACACGACAAGATCCTCATTCTTGACTTCGGCTCCCAAGTCACCCAGCTGATCGCCCGCCGCGTGCGCGAAGCCCATGTCTACTGCGAAGTCCACCCCTGCGACGTCAGCAGCGACTGGGTGCGTGAATTCGCCGCCGACGGCCGCCTCAAGGGCGTGATCCTGTCGGGCAGCCACGCCAGCGTCTACGAAGTGGACGACCGCGCCCCCGACGCCGTGTTCGAGCTGGGCATTCCCGTGCTGGGCATCTGCTACGGCATGCAGACCATGGCCACCCAGCTGGGCGGCAAGGTCGAAGGCTCGCACACCCGAGAATTCGGCTACGCCGAAGTGCGCGCCCATGGCCACACCGAACTGCTCAAGGGCATCGAGGACTTCGCCACGGCCGAAGGCCACGGCATGCTCAAGGTCTGGATGAGCCACGGCGACAAGGTCACCGAGCTGCCCCCGGGCTTCAAGGTCATGGCCTCCACGCCGTCCTGCCCCATCGCCGGCATGGCCGACGAGGCGCGCCGCTTCTACGCCGTCCAGTTCCACCCCGAAGTCACGCACACCGTGCAGGGCGCGGCCCTGCTCAACCGCTTCGTGCGCGAGATCTGCGCGGCGAATGCCGACTGGATCATGGGCGACTACATCGAGGAAGCCGTCGCCAAAATCCGCGAGCAGGTGGGTGAGGAGGAAGTCATCCTCGGCCTGTCGGGCGGCGTGGATTCGTCCGTGGCCGCGGCCCTGATCCACCGCGCCATCGGCGACCAGCTGACCTGCGTCTTCGTGGACCACGGCCTGCTGCGCCTCAATGAAGGCGACATGGTCATGGAAATGTTCGAAGGCAAGCTGCACGCCAAGGTCATCCGCGTGGACGCCAGCGACCTGTTCCTGGGCAAGCTGGCCGGCGTCAGCGAGCCCGAGGCCAAGCGCAAGATCATCGGCGGCCTGTTCGTGGACGTCTTCAAGGCCGAGGCCGCCAAGCTCAAGGCCGGCGATGCAGGCCACAAGGGCGCCACCTTCCTGGCCCAGGGCACCATCTACCCCGACGTCATCGAGTCGGGCGGTGCCAAGAGCAAGAAGGCCGTCACCATCAAGAGCCACCACAACGTCGGCGGCCTGCCCGAGCAGCTCGGCCTGAAGCTGCTCGAGCCCCTGCGCGACCTGTTCAAGGACGAAGTGCGCGAACTCGGCGTGGCCCTTGGCCTGCCGCGTGAAATGGTCTACCGCCACCCCTTCCCGGGCCCGGGCCTGGGCGTTCGCATCCTGGGTGAAGTCAAGAAGGAATACGCCGACCTGCTGCGCCGCGCCGACGCCATCTTCATCGAAGAACTGCGCAACTGGACCGACGATGCCACCGGCAAGAACTGGTACGACCTCACCAGCCAGGCCTTCACCGTCTTCCTGCCCGTCAAGAGCGTGGGCGTCATGGGCGACGGCCGCACCTACGACTACGTCGTGGCCCTGCGCGCCGTGCAGACCAGCGACTTCATGACCGCCGACTGGGCCGAGCTGCCCTACGGTCTGCTCAAGAAGGTGTCTGGCCGGATCATCAACGAAGTGCGCGGCATCAACCGCGTGACCTACGACGTTTCGACGAAGCCGCCGGCGACGATTGAGTGGGAGTGAAATCAGGTCCTTCGGGGACTATCGCTACCTATCGAAAATCCGCCGTAACGTGTTGATTTTAAAGGAAATACGTCACGGCAGCTATCGGTGACTATCGCCGGGCAGCGTAACGGATTGACGGTAGAGGTGACGGTAGAAGCCGGAGGCCGGATTAAGACCTCCTTGTTTACTATCGAGACCAAAACGGTCTTTGACGGTAAATCGCTCCTCTGGAAAGCTTGTTTCATGCGGCTTTCCGGGCATCAGCAGGTCTCCTGACCCCTGACGGTAAAAGCCGTCATGAACAGGAGGAAAAACCTCGATGCTTACCGACACCGCACTGCGCAATTTGAAGCCCAATTCCTTGACTTATAAGGCTTCTGACCGCGATGGAATGTACGTGACGGTATCGCCCAGCGGTACCGTCACCTTCCGCTTCGATTACCGTCTCAACGGCCGCCGCGAGACCCTGACCATTGGCCGCTACGGGCCGGCGGGCATTTCTCTGGCGATGGCCCGCGAAAAGCTGCTGGATGCCAAGAAGGCCGTCGCCCAGGGCAAGTCCCCGGCGCATGAGAAGCAGCGCGAGAAGCGCCGCCTGACCGCCGCCAAGAACTTTGGCGACATGACCGCTCAATGGCTGGCTGGCGCCCGGATGGCCGACAGCACGCGAGCGATGCGCAAGAGCATCGTCGATCGGGACATCCTGCCGGCCTTCAAGAACCGCTTGCTCAACGAAATCACCGCCGATGACCTGCGCGCCTTGTGCGGCAAGGTGAAGGGGCGCGGGGCACCAGCCACTGCGGTGCATGTCCGCGACATCGTGAAGCAGGTCTATGCCTTCGCCATCCTGCATGGGGAGAAGGTGGACAACCCGGCGGCCGACGTGGGCGCGGCTTCGATTGCGACCTTCGTGCCCAAGGACCGTGCCTTGTCGCCCTTGGAGATCCGTCTGATGTCGCGGCAGATGGAGTCGGTGGCT